>NZ_JALKFU020000381.1 GCF_023242965.2 Frankia sp. AgKG'84/4 | reverse complement strand
AGCCGTAGGCGCAGGTGGTCCCGTTCGTATGCGCTGCGGTACCGCAACCACCAGCTTTCAGGTGTGCCGAGCGTGGTGCGGCCCGCAGCGGCGCGGGTCCGCGGCGCCGCGCCGATCGCGACGCGAGCGGTCGGCCGGCGGCGTGAACCGTCGGCCGTCAGCGGACACAGTCGTCCGCGTCCCCAACCCCGCAAGACCCCGCACGCCCGCCTGACCCGTGCGTCCGGGAACGGCGCCGCGCCGGGGCGCCGTCGTGTGGCGTCCTCGCGTGCCTGCCCGGCAATCCCTGGAGTGTGACCGTGCGTATCGGTATCTTCCTGCCCACCGGCAACAACGGTTGGATCTCGTCCACGACGGCGCCGTTGTTCATGCCGACGTGGGAGCTCAACCAGAGCGTCACGGCGCGGGCGGAGAAGTACGGCTTCGACTTCGCCATGAGCATGGTGACGTTCCGTGGCTACGGCGGTGTGACCGAACACTGGAACCACACGCTGGAGACGATGACGCTCGCCGCGGCGCTCGCCGCGTCCACCGAGCACATCGGGATCTACGCCTCTGTCGGCATCCTGTCACTGCATCCGGCGATGGTCGCCCGGATGGCCTCGACGATCGACGCCGTGGCGCCGGGCCGGTTCGGCATCAACATCGTCGCGGGCTGGCACCGCGAGGAGTACGCGCAGATGGGCCTGTGGCCCGACGACGACTACTTCTCCTACCGCTACGACTACGCCAGCGAGTACGTGACGATCCTGCGGGAGCTCTGGGCGACCGGGCGCAGCGACTTGCGCGGCCAGTACTTCCAGCTCGACGACTGCATGCTCGGCCCGGTGCCGGCGAACCCGGTCACGCTGATCTCGGCCGGCGCGTCGCCGCGGGGGCGGCGCTTCGCCGCCGAGCACGCCGACTACAACTTCACCATCGGCCACGGCGTCGCCGGGCTGGAGCGGGCGGTGGCGGATCTCGCCGCGTCCGCCCGCGAGACCGGCCGGTCGGTGCGGCCGATCGTGCAACGGCTCATCGTCATGGACGACACCGACGCCCTGGCCCGGCGCCGGGTGGACCACTACAACAGCGGCTCGGACGCCGAGGCGCTGGAGAACGAGCGCAACCACTACGCGCTGGACCGCTCCGGCGGCAGCTCCGCGACGCTGGCCCGGACGATCAACCCACACCGGGCGCTCAACCCCGACGACGGCAATCTGATCATGGGCTCGCCGCGGACGGTCGCGGCCCGACTGAACGAGATCGCCCGGGTCGACGGCCTCGACGACGTGCTCGTGCTGTTCGACGACTTCACCGAACCGCTCGACCGCTTCGGCCAGGAGGTCGTGCCACTCCTGGACTTCCCGATGGGCGGCGAGCGCCCCTGAGCCCCGGCGGAGGGCCGCCGACGGCGCGGCCACCGCCGCGCGCGTCACCCAGCACCTCCGTACCCCGCACCTCCCACCGATCTCCCCTGGAGTGATCATGGACGTCCTGCGGATCGCGGCCACCGCCCGCGTGCTGAACTACCTGCCGGAGTACTACGCCGACACCACCGGCCTGTTCGCCGCCCGCGGCCTGCAGGTTCACGCCGAGCCGCGCGAGCCGTGGACGCGGGTCCTCGACGACCTCGAGTCCGGCGCCGCGGACATCGCGCTGTGCGGGCTGTGGGTGCCGGCGATGTTCGCCGGGCTCAAGCGTGAGATCACCGTCGTCGGCCAGCTCAACGCGCGCTGCCCGATGGCGATCGTCACCCGCGAGCCGGTCGAGTCGTTCAGCTGGTCGTGGCTGGCCGGGCGGACCGTGCTCGTCCCCGGGTTCACCGGGACCGTCCCGTACGTGTTCACCGCGGGCCTCATCCGGGCGGCGGGCGGCAACCCGGCGGATACCCGGTTTGTCCGCGACCTGTCCCGCGAGCTGCTGCTGGAGCTCTACACCGGCGGCATCGGGGACGCGATCATCGTGGACCTGCTGACCGCGACGAAGCTCGTACACGACGGCCACGGGGTGATCACCTGCCCGCTCGCCGAGGCCGGCGGAACGATGTCGAACAGCGTGTACTGCGTGCGCCCGGACCGCCTCGAGGCGCTGCGTGAGCCGCTGGGCGCCTTCCTGTCGGCGATCGGCGCGGCGATGGGCGCGCTGGTCGAGGCGAACCCCGCGGACGCCGACGTCGCCGCGCTGCTCGGCACGACGTTCCCCGACGCCGATCCGGACGTGCTGCGCGAGGCGACCGCGGCGATGATGGCGAACGGCACCTGGGAGGGCGTGCGCATCGACCGTGCGGGCTGCGATCGGATGAGCATGATGATGTTCGACGCGGGCCTGGCGCTGCGGCCGGCATCGTACGACGAACTCGTCACCGACGTCGTGCTCGACAGCGCGGGACGGTAGGCGCCGCGGCGCCGCGCCGGCCGCTCGCCCGGTGCCGGCAGGCCGCTGACCTGCGCTGACATCCGGCATTGTTTCATCGGCACCACATGGCTACGAAATCTCGCTGCAAACCATCTTGTATACGGTTTCACCATGGTTGGTAGCCAATGGCGCTCGATCCCACGGAGACGCCGTCCCGGCCCAGGGCAGTCGCCCTGGCGGGGGCGGGCACCGCGGCGCCGGCCGCGCGGCCCGTACCGTCCCGTCGAACCGCCGGAGGGCGGCTGATGGCCCTGACGCCCACCGTCGCCGAGGCGAGCGCCGCGGCGACCTCATACCAGCATCCACCAGCCTCGCCCGGTCCGCCGGCACCGCCGGGTCGGGCCGGCACCCGGGCCCTGCCCGGCTGGCTGGCCCGCGCCGGCCGGCAGCTCGCGGGCTCCCTCGCCGTCCTTCTCAGCGTGGTGACCGTGACCTTCCTGGTCACCCGGGTCCTCGCACCCGACCCGGTCTCGCTGTTCCTCGGCTCGTCGGGCGGCGGCGCCTCCAGCGCCGACGCCCAGGCGGCCGAGATGGCCAAAATACGGGCCCGGCTCGGCCTCGACGAGTCGATCCCCGCCCAGTACCTCCACTTCCTCGGCCAGCTCGTCCACGGCGATCTCGGCCGGTCGTTCCAGACCGGCCGGCCGGTCAGCTCGGATCTGTGGTCCCGCCTGCCGGCGACCGCCGAACTCGCGGTGTACTCCCTGCTCCTGGGCATCGTCGGCGGGATCGTCGCGGGTGTCGTGTCCGCTGTGCGCCGCGGCCGCGCCGCCGACGTGGCCAGCCGGCTGGTCACCATCGGGGCGCTGGCGATGCCGCAGTTCTGGATCGGCCTGATGCTCCTGTGGATCTTCCACACCAAGCTGCACCTCGCCCCGGGCCCGGCCGGGCGGCTGCCGATCGGCACCGACCCGCCCGGCCATCTCACCGGCTTCTACCTGGTCGACAGCATCCTGCGGGGCCGCTGGTCGACCGCCGCCGACGCCACCCGCCAGCTCGTGCTGCCGGTCCTCACCCTCGCCGCGGGGCTCGCGGCACCGATCTCGAAGGTGGTGCGGGCGTCGATGGTGGAGGCATTGGCGGCCGACTACACGCGCACCGCGATCGCCGCCGGTTTCGGGCGGCGGCGGATCTGGTTCGTGTACGCGCTGAAGAACGGACTGCTGCCCGTGTTGACGATGCTCGCGAACGTCGTCGCGTTCACCTTCGTCGGCTCGATCCTCGTCGAGGGCGTCTTCGGCTGGCCCGGCATCGGCAACTACGCCGTGAAGGCCATCGGGGACTCCGACTTCCCGGCCGTGCAGGGCTTCGTCCTGTACGCCACCGTTCTCTACGTCGTCATCTACGAGCTGCTCGCCGTCGCCTACCGCCGCGCCGACCCGCGGGTGCGGTCGTGACGGCCCCGGCGGCGCCGCTCGGCGCCCGGGAGCCGGCCGTGCGCGGCGGGCTGCTGCGCACGGCGGCGCGTTCGTCCTGGTCGGTACGCCTCGGCGCGGGGATCCTCGGGCTGTTCGTGCTGGCGGCGATCGTCTCGCTGTTCTGGACGCCGTACCCGCCGATGGACCCGGCCACCGGTGACTTCTCCGCCGCGCCGGGCTCCGGGCACCTGTTCGGCACCGACGCGGTCGGTGGCGACATCTTCTCCCGGGCGCTCGCGGCGACCCGCACCGACGTCGGCGTCACCGTCGCGGTGGTCGCGCTCGCCCTCGTCGTCGGCACTGTCTGGGGGGCGCTCGCCGGCTACGTGGGCGGTTGGTTCGACGGGCTCACGATGCGGGTGGGGCAGGTGATGAACTCGTTCCCGTCGATCCTGCTGGCGATGCTGGTGATCTCCGCGCTCGGCGGCGGGATGCTCGACGTCGTCCTCATCACCGCGCTGATCCCGATGCCCGAGTACACCCGACTGGCCCGCGCCGAGGTGATGTCGAAGAAGAACTGGCAGTTCGCCGAGGCGGCCCGGATGATCGGCCGGCGCCCGGCCGGGGTGCTGTTCCGCCATGTCCTGCCGAACAGCCTGCGCCCGCTGGTCGCCTACGCCGCGATCAACGCCTCCTGGGTCATCTCGACGGTGGGGGCGCTGGGGTTCCTCGGGCTCGGCATCGAGCCGGGCTCCGCCGAGTGGGGCTCGATGATCGCCGGCGGGCAGAGCGCGATCGTCAACGGCCGGTGGTGGATCTCGTTCTTCCCGGGCCTGTGCATCCTGGCGCTCGCCGCGGGCTTCCACTTCCTCGGCGACGGCCTGTCCGACGACGACCTCGACCGCCGCGGCCGGTGACCAGATGACTGCGCTGACCTCCACGCTGCTGGCCTACGAGCACTACAGCGGACAGTTCCGCGGCCCCGGCGGACAGGCCCGCCCGGTCCTGACCGACGTGACGTTCGGGGTGCGCCGCGGTTCGATGACCGCCATCGTCGGCGAGACCGGCAGCGGCAAGACGCTCACCGCGCTGGCCGCGCTCGGCCTGAGCCCGCACGGTTTTCACCGCACCGGCGGCACGATCCACTTCGACGGCGCCGACCTGACCCGGTTCGGCGAGCGGGAGTTCCGCGCGATCCGGGGCAGCCGGATCGCGATGGTCTTCCAGGACTCCCGCGGCGCGCTGAACCCGGTGTTCACGATCGGGTTCCAGCTGCGCGACGCCTGCCGGCTGCGGCCCGGGGTGAGCCGGCGCGCGGCCGCCGCCGAGGCCGAGGAGCTGCTGGCCCGGGTGCGCGTGGCC
>NZ_JALKFU020000380.1 GCF_023242965.2 Frankia sp. AgKG'84/4 | reverse complement strand
CCCATCGCGTCCACGTAGCCGCCGGGGCCGCAGAAGTCGACCTGCCAGTCTATGTTGATCACGGCGGTCGTGGCGGGTCCGCCAGCCGGCCTCCGGCCGCCGCGCGCCCGCGGTTTGCGGCGTCACCCGTCCGCTGCCCGGTTCCTGGGGCGAACGGGGGCGCGGGTGTCGCCCGGCGGCCGACGTGCCGAGCCCGGCGGTCTCGGCCGGGCTGGTGGCCGACGGGTCCGATCCGGCGGGTACGCCAAAGGTGGTGAACGCGGAGGGTGGCGGAAGCCGGTGCGCGCGTCCCCCGGTCAGGTCATCGAGGATGACCGCCGAGCGCCAGGCGCCGAGTCCGAGGTCCGGAGCGCCGACCCCATGGGTGTGCAGCTCGGCGTTCTGCACGTACAGGCGGCCCGTCAGCTCGGGTCGGGTGGCCACCCGGTAGCGACCGTCGACCCTGAACCTTCCCGCCTCGTCGAGGTCGAGCAGGTCGGCCAGCGGCTCGAGCGGCGCCGGGCGCCGGGGGGCGTACCCGGTGGCGAGCACCGCCGCGTCCACCGTCAGCTCGAAGGAGCGGTCCTGGCCGCGGTGCCGGCACGCGAGCGTGATCTCGCCGCGCTCGCTGCGCTGGGACGCGGACTCGACCGTCACCCCGGGCAGCAGGGTGGCGGCCGGGTCCGGGGTGTCGATCGTCCGTTCGTAGAGCAGGTCGTAGATCTCCGCGATCGTGTCCGCGTCGATTGCCTTGTAGAGCTGCCACTGGGTGGGGACCAGCGCGTCCCGCTGCCGTGGGGACAGACCGCGAAAGTACGCGACGTAGTCGGGAGTGAACTGTTCGAGCCCGAGCTTCGAGTATTCCATCGGCGCGAAGGAGGGGGTGCGGGTCAGCCAGGTCAGCCGCTGCGCCCCCGGCTGCTGGGTCCGCAGCAGGTCGGCGAAGACCTCTGCGCCCGACTGGCCCGATCCGACCACGGCGATCCGCCGGCGGTCCGCCAGGGACGCCCGTCGCTGACGGTAGTGGGCAGAGTGGAACGCCAGGTCGGGGGCGATGCCGGCGGCGGAGAAGGCCGGCGGGACCGCGGGTTCCGTGCCGATGCCGAGAACGAGGTGCCGCGCGGACACCACCCGGGTGGGCCCCGTGGCCAGGTCGTCGGCGCTGGACCCGGTGTGCGTGAGGGCTACCCGGAACAGCTCGCTGTCCGCGTCCCAGGCGACCGCCTCGACCCGGATTCCGAAGTGGGTCGAGCCCAGCCCGCGCGCGACCCAGCGGCAGTAGGCGTCGTACTCGCGTCGAGGAATATGGAAACGCTCATAGAAGTAGAAGCGGAACAGCCGGTCATGGGCCCGCAGGTAGGAGAGGAACGACCATCGGCTGGTCGGGTCGACGAGGGTGACCAGGTCCGCGAGGAACGGCACCTGCAGCGTGGTGCCCTCCAGCAGGAGTCCGGGATGCCAGCTGAACGCCGGCGCCTGCTCGAAGAACGCCGTCCGCAGTCCGGGCAACCCGTCCGCGAGCGCCGCCAGGGACAGGTTGAACGGGCCCAGACCGATCCCCACGACGTCGTAGGCCGGCTCGCCCGGCCGGGCGATGGCAGGATCCGGTGACGAGGCGGCGGCCGAGCCCGGACCGGAATCGGACAGCGGATTGCTGGGTGTCACGCGGCGGCCTCCAACAACGGGTTCGGGATCTGCACGTAGACCGATTGGGCGGCCACTGGCCCGATCAGCTCATCCCGCCCGTCGACGCACGTGCGCAGATTGCCCTTGCTGGGCAGCGTGGCGGCGGACAGAAGGATGGTGAGCAGGCGGCGGCGGGAAGGGGGGGTCCGCTGCGGGCCATGGTCCGAGCGGGTGGCCCGTTCCATCCGGGCGAGCACGTCACGGACCCGTCCGAGCAGGCGGACCTCGTCCGCGATGCCCGCCGCGCCCAGCGCGCCGACAACAGCGAAGGTGTTGTTCACGAACAGGTAGTAGATGATCCTTTCAGTGACCAGCGCGTCGTCGAAGACGACGTCCAGACCTGTGGCGAAACCGGGCAGCATGGACTCCGTGGCCGCGGCAGCCGACTCGGCGACGTAGTAGCCCTGGCTGTCGCGATACCAGCCGGCGACCGGCCAGCCCTCGTCGTCGAGGCTGACCAGCGTGTTCTGCAGATGCGCCTCGACGCCGACCCCGAAACGCAGGAACAGGTCCAGCACGGGGACCACCAGCACCTCCAGGTAGCGCGCGAACCACGTTTCCGCGAGGGCCGCGATCGGCTCGTGGCGGCGCTCGGCCAGTTGGCGCAGGATCCGGGGCAGCATGGCCGCGCGGGCCCGGCCACGACTGTCGGCCGCCTGGTCGGGCCGGGGGGCGACGAGCGCCGCGCCGCAGGCCACCCGGTCGTCCCGTCCGAACGGGTTGGTTCGAAAGGCGGTCTCCAGCCCGACGGCGCCAGGGTCGCCAGGGTCGCCATGGTCGCCGGTGTCGCCGGTGTCGCCGGTGTCGCCGGTGTCGCCGGTGTCGCCGGTGTCGCCGGGGACGTCCGCCGACCGGGCCGCCGCCGCGCTGGTCCGGACGGCGCCGCCCGCGGTGGTGCGCGGGGCGTCGGGATGAACCACCGCCACCCACGCGGGCTCCCCGATCAGCCGGAAGCGCGGATGGCGCGCGGCCAACGCCCGACCCAGGCCGGCATCCACCAGATTCGTGATCATCTCGGCCAGCCGGAGCTCTCCGCGCTGCAGGACCCGCCGGGAGTTGGTGATGCGCAGGCCCAGGGAGAGTTTGAGCATCACCGGGCTGTCGGGACGCCAGACCGTCCGGACGGACGTGGTCGGGAACCACGGCGGGCCGGACCCGCCGAGATCGACCAGGAGCCCGTCCGCGAGCAGGTCGCTGATCGGTCCGCCGCCGCGCGCGAGAAGGTCCTGGGCCTGCCAGGGATGGGCTGGCACCGGCAGGTAGCCGGCGGGCAGCTCGCCCCCGGTCGGGCGGCGCGACCAGGCCGCGGCATGCCGGTCACCCCCGGATCCGCTGAACAGCCCGGTCAGCAGGCGCTCCATGGCGCCGCGGCCGGTTTCCCGCGCGGCGCCGGCGGCCTGACCCGACAGGTCCAGGACGGCGGGATGCGCGGCGAACCAGTGCAGGGCAAAGGAACCGGCCCGTTCGGGGGAGTACGTGGCCATCGCCTGGTCGGAGGCGCCCTGCCGGCTCGCCCCGGCGGGATGGAAGGGATGGCCCGTGAGCGGCGCCCGCTCGGCGGCCAGGAACGGAGGCGTCCCCCCGAGGTGCGGTGACGACGACCGACGGGCATCGAGATGACCCGCGATGCGCCGCGCCGAATCGATCATCCGGCCAAGGGCCTCGCCGCCGGCCGCGGCGGGACGTCCGAGTTCTGCGGTGATCTCCCGGACCAGCAGCGCGGCGAGCAGGCCGCCGTCCACAGGTGACGCCGTCCCGGCCGGCGGGACAAGCTCCGGCGGGGAGAAACAGTGCCAGCCGGTGGGTGACCGGTGCGTCATCGCCACCCGCACGGTCAGGCCGGAGGCGGGCAGAGGCAGTTCGACGGTGCCATCGGCGGCGGTCGACGCCGAGGCGCTCTCCCGCAGCCAACAGCGCAGCAGGATTTCCGTGACGACGTCATCGGCGATGACCTCGGTGGCGCTGCGGTCACCACGCACGGGACGCCTCGCCCATCCCGGTGGCGTGGTCGTCCAGGTCGTCCAGGTCGTCCAGGTCGTCGCCTCGGCCGGCCAGTTCATCGCCGGTCGCGGCGATCAGCGCGAGCAGGGCGTCGACATCGGCCGGGGTGGCATCGGGATTGAGCAGCGTGAGCTTCAGCCACACCGCCCGATCGGGCCCGGTCCGGGTCCTGCCGACCACGGCCCGCCCCTCCACCAGCAGTCTGCGCCGGATCTCCGCGTTGCGCCGGTCCAGCCGTCGGATCGCGGGCGGCTCGCCCGATCGGGCGGTGGTGGACGGCCCCCGGTGGCGGAAGACGACCGTGCTCAGCGTGACCGGAAAGGCGATCTCCAGCCGGTGATCAGTGCGGATCGCCTGCTCCGCGTGGCGGGCGAGCTCGTGACAGGCGTCGACGCGGGAGCCCAGCCCGACGCGGCCGAGGGCGCGGAACGTCACGGCAATCGGGAAGCAGTCGGCGCGGCGCGTGGTCCGCGGCGACCGGTCAAGGAGGCTGGGGAAGCCGGCGTCCTGGTCATCGTCCGAACGGAGGTAGTCCGCCTGGGCGGCACGCAGGCTGGGCCACCCGTCCGGACGAGGGGTGAGGAAGACGCCCGCCGCCGCCGGCTGCCACCCCAACTTGTGCAGGTCCATAGCGATCGAGTCGGCCCGGGCGAGCCCGGACAGGAGGCCGGCGAGGCGGTCGGAGAACAGCGCCCCCCCGCCGTAGGCGGCGTCGACGTGCAGCCAGCCGAGGGACGCGGGCGGGTGCTCGCCCGGCCGGTGCAGGCACTCGCGTAACCGGGCGCGGTGCTCGTCGACGGCCGCGGCGAGGTCCGGCAGGGGATCGATGGCGCCGGCGTCCGTGGTGCCCGCGGTCGCCACGACCACGGCGGGGCCGTCGTGGGTGCCAAGCGCCTGCCGGAGCAGGTCGACGCGCATCCGGTCCCGGTCGTCGGTGGGGATCACGACGACGGGTGGACCGGCCAGGCCGAGGATGGCGGCGGCCCGGTCGATGGACAGGTGGGCGGCGGCGGAGCGGAACACCCGCGTCGCCGGGGCGCCGGCGGCGTTCCGGGTGAGTGCGGCGTTCCGGGTGAGTGCGGCGTCCCGGGTGAGCGCGGCGTCCCGGGCGAGTAGCAGGCCCAGGAGATTGGACTCGCTACCGCCGGTGGTGATCGTGCCACTCGCCCGGGACGGATCCAGACCGGCCAGACCGGCGAGCGCGGCGATGACTTCCGTCTCCACGGTCGTCGCCGCCGGCGCCTGATCCCACGAGTCCAGGGACGGGTTGAGCGCGCTCACCGCGAGATCCGCGGCGACGGCGACAGCCAGCGGTGGACAGTGCAGATGGGCCGCGCACCATGGGTCGGCGGGGTCGGCGCTGCCCGCGGCGAGGGCCGAGACGAGAGTCGTCAGCGCGGCCGGGGCGCCGATGCCCTCGTGCCGGAGCAGACCCGCACGGTCGGGGGTGGCGCCCAGCGCCGCCCGGATGGCAT
>NZ_JALKFU020000037.1 GCF_023242965.2 Frankia sp. AgKG'84/4 | reverse complement strand
TCATGCGGATCACACCCACGCCCGCGGGCCCGGACCGCTCCGGGTGCCGGGGCCCCCGCCCGCGCCGGGGGGGGGGCCGGGTGGGGTCGGCCGGCGGCGGGGGGCGGTGCGGCCGCCAGGGCCCCCCACGCCGCCGCGATCTCCCTGCCGCGGGTGTCACGCACGGTCGTGGCGATGCCGCGCTCGCGCAGCCTGCGGACGAACGCCCGCTGGCCCGCGGGCGCGCTTGCCTGCCACGACGAGCCGTCGGTCGGGTTGAGCGGGATCAGGTTCACGTGGGCGAGGCGGCCGACCAGCAGGGCCGCGAGCGCCTCGGCCCGGCCCGGATCGTCGTTCACCCCGTCGATCAGGGCGTACTCGATGCTGATCCGTCGGCCGGTCAGCTCGGCGTACTCCCACGCGGCCGCGAGCGCCTCGGCGACCGGCCAGCGGTTGTTGATCGGCACCAGGGTGTCGCGAAGCTCGTCGTCGGGGGCGTGCAGGGACAGCGCGAGGGTCACCGGCAGCCCCTCGGTCGCCAGCCGGCGCATGGCGGGCACCAGGCCAACCGTGCTGACGGTCAGGCCACGGGCCGACAGGCCGAGCCCCTCCGGCGGCGCGGCGACCAGCCGGCGCAGGGCCGCCGTCACCGCGGCGTAGTTCGCCAGCGGCTCCCCCATGCCCATGAACACCACGTTCGACAGCCGCGCCGTGCCGCCCGCCAGCTCACCGCGACGGATCACCCGGGCGGCGTGGACAACCTGCTCCACGATCTCGCCGGTCGACAGGTTCCGGGTGAGACCGCCCTGCCCGGTCGCACAGAACGGACAGCCCATGCCGCAGCCGGCCTGGCTGGAGACGCAGACGGTCGCCCGGTCCGGGTACCGCATGATCACAGACTCGAGCAGCGCGCCATCCGCGGCGCGCCACGCGGTCTTGCGAGTTCGGCCGTCGTCGCAGCTCTGCGTCCTGGCGGCGGCCAGCAGCCGCGGCAGCAACGCGTCCACGAGCGGGCCGCGGACCCGTTCGGGCAGGTCGGTCATCGCGTCGGCGTCATCGGCGTCGATCAGCCGGGTGAAGTAGTGCCGCGAGAGCTGGTCGGCCCGGAACGCCGGCTGACCCAGCGACACCGCGACCTGGCGGCGTTCCTCCCCGGAGAGATCTGCGAGATGCCGGGCCGGTCGAGTGGTCCGCCGCGTGAGCGACAGGGCGACGCGCCCGCCGTCCCCGGCGGGGGTCTGTCCGTCCGGGGACACGGATTCGGCGGTCGTGGAAGTCATCGCGGGTCCAGTGTGCCAGGCGATTGCCGTCCAGACGAATGCGGCAATCGACTACGGAGCGTGGAACGTTTCCGACGCCGCTAGCCGAGGAAGGCGCTCAGCAGCAGCCAGGCGATGGGCGCGGTACACAGCATCGAGTCCAGCCGATCCATGATCCCGCCATGCCCGGGCAGCAGGTTGCCCATGTCCTTGATGCCGATGTCCCGCTTGAGCAGCGATTCGCCGAGGTCCCCGATCGTGGCCGCGCCGGCGGTGGCCAGGCCGAAAAGCACCCCCTGCCAGGCAGGCGCGCCGAGGGGCCAGCCGACCAGAATGGCCCCCATCGCCATGCAGGCGATCATCGACCCGGCGAACCCCTCCCACGACTTGCCCGGCGACACGCTCGGCGCCATCTTGTGCCGCCCGCCGGAAAGCACGCCGGCCGCGTACCCGCCCACATCGCTGGCCACCACGGTGGCGATGAAGGCCGTGACCCGCCAGCTGCCGTCCGACGGCGCGGTCAGCAACGCCGCGAACCCGGCGGGAAAGCCGCCGTAGCCGGCCACGAAACCAATGCCGGCGATGTCGCGGACGAGACCGTCAGCCGGTCCGGCGAGCCGGACCGCGATCCCCGCGCCGATGGTGGCGGCCAGCGTCAGCACGAGGCCGGTTGTCCCCGCGGCGTACGCCGCGGGTGGCATCGCCAGCGCCCCGGCGACCAGGGGAGGGGCCGGAACCCGTACGCCGGTGAGACGCACCGCGCGGATGATCTCGGTGGTTCCCACGGCAACAGCCACCGCGACGACACCGACGAAGGCGGCCCGGAATATCACCAGCGGAACGATGATGACCGCGCCGAGCATCAGGCCCACCGCGATCGCTGCCGGGAGGTCACGACCTGCGCGGGATCGCCGAGGCGGATTCGTTGTGGCTTCCGCCGCCGACGTGGTACCGGCCTCGGCTGGTGGCGGGCCGGTCCATGCCTGCGCGGAGGCGCCGGGCCCGCCCGCGCTTGCGTGCTGATCGCCGTCAACCACGACTGGGCCGTCGGTCGCCGTCATGAGGACCTGCATCTCGACAGAAACGGACAGGACGGGCGTCGGCTCCGCGGCGCACGGCTGGCCGTCGGCGCGTCGTCCCGATCGAGCACGTCTGGATGGTGCGGGACGCGGCGTCCACACCGGCGGCCGAGATACGCGGAGTCAGAACGACGAGCGGAGTCAGACCGACAACAGGTCCGATTCCTTGATTCGCAGCAGCTCGTCCACCTGCCCGACATACCGGTGCGTGGCCTCGTCCAGGTCCTTTTCTCCCCGTCGACCCTCGTCCTCGCCGGCGTCACCATCACGGACGATCCGGTCGATGCTGTCCTTGGCATGGCGCCGGACGTTGCGAATGCTGATCTTGGCGTCCTCGGCCTTGGTGCGCGCCACCTTCACCAGGTCGCGGCGCCGCTGCTCGGAAAGCTCCGGAAAGACGATGCGGATGATCGTGCCGTCGTTGCTCGGGTTCACGCCCAGGTCCGAGTCACGGACCGCCTTCTCGACCGCGCCCAGGGACGACTTGTCGTAGGGCGTAATGATCACCATGCGCGGCTCGGGAATGTGGAACGAGGCGAGCTGTTGCACCGGTGTCGGTGCGCCGTAGTAGTCCACCAGAATCTTGGAGAAGACTGCGGGCGTGATGCGGCCGGTGCGGATGTTCGCGAAGTCCTCCTTGGCGACCGAGACGGCCTTCTCCATCTTCTCCTCGGCATCGAGAAGCGTGTCGTCGATCACCGCTGTTCCTTCCGTCCGCTCCGACTCGCCGACATCCACCCGGCACCATAGGTTGCGGTGCGGGGCTGCCCGGCCAGGACATCATCACCCGCGATCCACCGGACGACACGGGCTGCTGCCCGGGCGCGCGGGAGACCGTCCGACAACTACTGCCGCCTGGACCCCGTGACCCGCAGGCGCATTGTCCCGCACGAGGTCGCCGACGGGCGGCCGGGGGTGACACGCCACGCCGGACACGCCGATCAGCCGTCTGCCGGCCTGGAACCAGGCGATGTCCGACACGCCGCCTGGACGCCCACCGCGCCGTACGCCCGGATCGGCCGACGATCGTCGGCCGATCCGGACCTCACGGTCAGGCCTGCCGGATGTTGAAGCGAGCGAACCGGCCAACCTCGATCTTCTCGCCGAGAGAGGCCGCCGCCTGGTCGAGCAACGCCCGGATGGTGATCTTGCCGTCCTTCACCCATGCCTGGTCAAGCAGCACGGTGGCCTTCACGTACCCGTTGACCCGGCCCTCGACGATCTTCGTGATCGCCTGCTCGGGCTTGCCTTCCTCCCGAGCGGCCGCCTCGTAGATCTTCCGCTCCGCTTCCAGGACCTCGTTCGGAATCTGCTCCGGGGAGACGTAAAGCGGGTCGGCGGCGGCGATGTGCTGCGCGAGGTCACGAGCGAGCTGCTTGAAGTCCTCGGTCTTCGCCACGAAGTCCGTCTCGCAGCGCAGCTCGACCATGACGCCGAGGGTCGGCGGCAGCTGCGGGTCCGTCCGGTGCAGGTAGGACTCGACCAGGCCGTTGGCCGCGCTGCGCGTCGCCCGCTTGGCGACCTGCGCCTTGCCCTTCTCCCGCAGCCACGCCTTGGCCTTCTCGACGTCGCCGTCGTGGTCGACCAACGCCTTCTTGACGTCGCTCATCCCGGCCCCGGTCAGCTCCCGGAGCTTGCGGATGTCAGCGGCTGTGATGTCTGCCATGGTGCTCTTCTCGTCGGTGTGGGTCGAATGCTCTCGTTGTCCTACGGGCGCCGCTGGTCGCCGGATTCCCGGGGCGGCTGGCGCCGAGGCCGGTCTGGCGGCCTCGGCGCCAGACGTGAACTCACGACGAGGATCCGCCGGTGACCCGCCGGGTCACCGGCGCCGCAGGCTGCGCCCGATAATCAACAGCGTCGGCGGCCCGACCCCGCCGCGAGCCGCCGATCCGTGCAGGCGCGCCGAGCGCCACGGGGGCTCGGCGCGCCAACAGTTCAGACTCCCGAACCGACCGTCTCGCCCGAGGGCGCGTCGGCGGTGGAATTCGACTCGGCAGAGGTAACCGGCTCGGCGGTGACTTCCTCAGCGACGGCAATCGGCTCGGCGGCCGCTGCCGGCTCGGCGGCGGAGTCCGACTCGGCGACGGCCGGCTGCTCACCGTTCGCCGGCGCGACGCCCTCTCCGCGCAGCACTGCCTGCTCCCACTCCGCGAGCGGCTCCTCGCCAGTGGGCTCAGGCTTGGCATCGGAACTCGAGGCACCGGCCCGGGAGCGCAGACCGTCGGCGACCGCGTCGGCGACCACCCGGGTGAGCAGTGCCGCGCTGCGGATCGCGTCGTCATTGCCCGGGATCGGGTAGTCGACCTCGTCGGGGTCGCAGTTGGTGTCGAGGATCGCCACCACCGGGATACCCAACTTGCGGGCCTCGCCGACCGCGATGTGCTCCTTCTTCGTGTCAACGACCCAGACCGCACTCGGCACGCGGCTCATGTCGCGGATACCACCGAGAGTCCGCTCAAGCTTGGCCTTCTCCCGAGACAGCACGAGTTGTTCCTTCTTCGTGCGGACCTCGGTACCGCCGGTCACTTCGATCTCCTCGAGCTCCTTGAGCCGCTGGAGACGCTTGTAGACGGTCGAGAAGTTGGTCAGCATGCCGCCGAGCCAACGCTCCTTGACGTACGGCATACCGACCCGGGCGGCCTGCTCCTCGATGGCCTCCTGAGCCTGCTTCTTCGTGCCGATGAACAGCACCGTTCCGCCGTGCGCCACGGTCTCCTTGACGAAGTCGTAGGCCCGGTCGATGTAGGAAAGGGTCTGCTGCAGGTCGATGATGTAAATGCCGTTGCGCTCGGTGAAGATGTAGCGCTTCATCTTCGGGTTCCAGCGCTTGGTCTGGTGCCCGAAGTGCACGCCGCTCTCGAGCAGTTGCTTCATGGTGACGACGGCCATGGCACGTCGCTCCTTTCCGTCCGGACACGCCGGACGCCTCGGTTCTGACGGCGCCGCCTCGCGGCGACACCCCTGACGCCCTGTGGTCATGGCCGCCGCTACGCGACGGACCGAGGAGACCCCTCCAGCGGCCTGACTACTGCCGGTAGAAGCGGGCGTGCGAACTGAGCTCGCAGTACGAGCCCTGCGGCGATGATACCCGCCCTGGCCATGCGGCCCAGCCGGTAACTCGGCGGCCACCCGGCTTGGGCGCTGGACCGAACGTTCGTCACCAGATGACCCGGTTCACGCAGCAGCCTCGACGATCTCCATGGGAAGTCCGCGATCACGAGCCCAAGCGAGCACGATGCCGCGCCCGAGCCGGTCCCCGGTCCCCGGTCCCCGGTCCCCGGTCCGAGCCTGAAACGCCTGGCCTGAGGCAACGCGGGGACACACGACGCAAGGACGTTATCCACAGGCGAAGAGTCCTCGCTACCCAAAGGCGGCGAGCCGGCGCACCGTGGAGTTCGACCGACCCGCCGCTCTCGCGGGCCGGTCGAGCGGCGGCCGGGTCCACCCCCGGACCGTGCCCGGCCGCCGCACCTCCCCCGACCCCGGAGGTCAGCGCCGCCGTGCCCCGAATGCCCCGCACCGACCCGCTCTGGCTCGTGATCCCGGCGCTCGCGCTGCTGATCGCGCTTGGCTGGCCGACCCGATTCCCCGTCAACCCGCGCTCGGACGCGGCGACGATGATCGCCCCGACTCGCGGTCCAGGCACGTCGCGTGCCGCCATCGTCTCCGGTCGAATCGAGTCGGCCGCGCGTGGTGGCACCAGCTCGGCCGATCCGATGGGCGCGGTGCCCTACCTGAGGGGTATTCCGAGTCCCGGCACGTCGAGCGGCGTGCCGGCCAGCGCCGGGCCGAGCAGTCCCCCACCGCGCGCCGCGACATCGGCGCCGCCCACTCGGGGCGAGGCGGCCGTCGCGACGGCGATGGCGCCAAGCGTGGCCGTGCCGGCCTCACCCACGGGAGACCGCGGCACCGGCCCGGTCCCACCCTCCCCGGAAACCAACCCCCGCCTCCCCGGGCCGCGTGCCACCCGACCCGGGGATCCCTGGCGGCCGGCCCTGTCCCCGCCGGCCGCCGAACAGTCGGGCGGCGGCGCGTCCCCACCCCCTGCGCCGCCGCCCGGCGCCTCGACCGCTCGAACCGCGTTCGACGGCAGACCCGTGCTCCGCTGGCCGCTTGGCGGCCAGGTGTCGGTCTCTCGCGCGTTCGAGCGTCCGGCGAGCCCCTTCGGCCCCGGACATCGAGGTATCGATCTTCAGGCCCTGCCCGGAACGCCGATCCGGGCCGCGGGGGACGGCACAGTGAGCTATGCCGGGCCCGTGGCGGGACGCGGGGTGGTAGTAGTCAGTCACGGCGCTGTCCGCACGACGTACGAACCTCTGGTCCCGACCGTCCGCGTCGGTGACACAGTGCGAGCCGGAGATCAACTAGGTCGGCTCGCCCCCGGCCACCCCGGGTGCCCCGGCGCGGCCTGCCTGCACTGGGGTCTGCTGCGCGCAGCGGACTACCTCGACCCACTCGCCTCGTTCCGGCGGGTGTCGCCACGCCTGCTTCCGGTGAGCCGCCGCTGAGCCGGCGCGCGGCGGCCTCAGGCCCGCGGATGGGCCTGCTCGAAGGCGGCTCGGAGCCGTTCCGGCGTCACGTGCGTGTAGATCTGCGTGGTCGCGAGGCTCGCGTGGCCGAGAAACTCCTGGACCGATCGCAGATCCGCGCCGCCTTCCAGCATGTGGGTCGCCGCCGAGTGACGCAGCCCGTGCGGCGTGAGGCCCGAAGGTACGAGGCCGGCCGCGGCGCAGCGCTCAAGAATCCGCCTTACAGCCCGCGGATCCAGACGCCCGCCGCGCTGGCCCACCAGCAGGGCAGAACCCGCGTTCGGCGTCGCCAGCACCGGGCGACCCGAGGAGGCCCGCCAACCACGGAGCGCTCCCGCCGCAGGCACACCGAAGGGGACGCTCCGTTCCCGCCCACCCTTGCCGCGCACGCGCAGCAGCCGCCGGTCATCGTCGACATCAACGAGGTCCAGTCCGCACAACTCCGACACCCGGATGCCGCTGCCGTACAGCAACTCCAGCACTGCCGCGTCACGCAGCCGGAGTGCGTCCTGAACGGCAATCTCGCGCCCACGCCGCGTAGACCGCTCCGCGGAGGCTCCGCTGGAGGCGGCGGGGCGGTTCGTCAGCGCGGGTGGTCCGCCGGCCAGCGCGGGCCCGGCACGCATCAGATCTCGAGCGGCCTCGACGCTGAGGATCTGCGGTAGCTGTCGACGTGCGCGCCCACCGACCAGACGCGCTGCCACGTCGGCGGCCAGATACCCGCGGCGCGCGGCAAAAGCCGAGAACACCCTGGCCAGCGATGCCCGCCGAGCCAGTGTCGCCGGCGCGGCGCCAGCCACGCGCATCGTCGCCAGCCAGCTCCGAAGGATCGCGAGGTCCAGGTCGGCGAGATCCGGGACGCCGGCCCGTGACGCGTGTGCGCGCAGGCCGGCAAGGTCGGCCGAATAGGCCCGAACCGTCTCCGGCGACCGGTTCAGCTCGGCGACGAGGTAACGCCGGAAGGCGGTGATGGCCTCAGTCCAGCCAGCCGCACGCTCGGCCTCGCTGCCCGGGGCCGTCGTCACCGGCCGTGACAGCTCGCCGTGGCCCGCGGCCGCGGCTGGTCGCGCGTCCTGCCCAGCCAGCTCACCCCCACCTTCCCACGGTCGGACCGGCATGCCCATCGCATGGCCCTGCGCTGCGCCAGCAGCCGTCCGCCCGGAACCAGTCCCACCGTAGGAGGCCATGAGTGGACCGTTGTCCCAGCGGGTCATCGGCGTCAAGGCCGCAGTGGCGGCCGGTCCGGAACTGGTCACCCGGCTCCGGACCGGCCGCCCGCGGCCAGAACCGTCCGTCAGCCTGGCCCACCTCGCGTCGAGGGGCTGGACGGGGCCCGGCCGAGCGCGGTGAGCCGGTAACCGGCGGGAACACTCTCGACGAGTCCCTCCACCACGAGCGGGCCCAGCATCGCCAGTACCTCCTCCGAGCGCAGCGACAGCTCACGGGCCAGCACGGCGACGCCCACCGCTGCCCGTGGCGGCATCGCGTCGAGCAGTGCCCGAACGACCTCGGACAGGCTGTCCCGGACTCCGCCGAGCAGGGGGCGAGGAGCGAACCGTCCGATCCCAGCGACCTCCTCACCGATGTCGTCGGCGCCGGTCACCAACACGGTCTGTTCACGAAAGTCGCGCAGAAGCCGATGGCAACCAGCGCTCATCGCGCTTGTCACCGGCCCGGGAACCGCCATCACCTGTCGGCCGAGCCTGCGGGCGTGCGCGACCGTGTTGAGGGCGCCGCTGCGCAGACCCGCCTCCACGATCACCGTGCCGCGGGACAGCGCGGCGATCACCCGATTGCGGGTCAGGAACCGACGACGATAGGGAGGCGTACCAGGCGCCACCTCGCTGACGAGGGCACCTGCCCGCGTGATCTCCGCCAGCAGGTCGACATGTGCGGCCGGGTATGGCACATCCACCCCGCCCGCCAGGACGGCGACGGTCGGTCCGCCGCCCGCCAGCGCGCCCCGGTGAGCGGCCGCATCGATACCGAAGGCGGCCCCCGACACGATTGCCCAGCCCTGCTCCGCCATCGCGAAGGCGATCTCCCCGGCCTGATGCAGGCCATAGCTCGTCGCGGCTCGACAGCCCACCACCGCGATCGAGCGGGCGGCCACGTCGCGCAGATCGGCCGCGCCCCGAACCCACAGGCACAGTGGTGCTCCAACAGCGCTGCCGTCGCCCTCATCGCGGACCCGGTCGAGGGCGTCGAGCTCGACCGGCCACTCCGGGTCCTCCGGGCACACCAGTCGGGCTCCGGCGCGCGAGGCGGCGTCCAGGTCTCGACGGGGATCGACGCCAGGATGGTCCTGGCGGACCTCGTCCCACACGGCGGCGGCGCCGCGGCGCCCCACCTCGATGGCGATTCGCTGGTGCTCGGGTCCGTAGGCACGGGCCAACGCGACCCTGGCGAGCCGCTGCGCATCCGCGTCCTGGCTGCTGCCGCCGGCGTCGGGCACACTCCCGAGCCACGCTTGCACATCAGGCTCAGCAACACCGTCGTGCCACGGCAGGTGACCGAGTTCCGCCGAGCCGGGCCCGCCATCGGACCCGGGCGATCCGCGTCGGCTGGCCATCGGCCGCCCGTGTTGATCGGGAGCGTCGGGGCCCAGGTGACTGCCTTCCCCGTTCATGCGGCCCAGCCTGGCAACCGCAGCTCCAGAGCGACCCCGAACTGATCTGGACCAGGTGCTGGGCGCCCCGCGAGATCGGCGAGGGTCCAGGCCAGCCGGAGCACCCGATCGAGCCCGCGGGCCGTCAGCATCCCCCGTTCGAAGGCCCGTTCCGCGAGCGCCGTGGCCTTCGCCGGCAGCGGCCAGTGACGACGCAGCGCGGGTCCCGGCACTTCCGCGTTGGCCCGCCAGGGCGTTCCGGCTAGCCGGATGCTCGCGAGGCGACGGGCCTGGGCCACCCTGGCGGCGACGGCGGTCGAGGACTCGCAGCGCTCGGCGTCGGCCCTGAGCTCCGCGCGGCTGGGCGCGTTCAACGCGACCTGGATGTCGATGCGGTCCAGCAGCGGACCGGAAAGCCTCGCCAGGTAGCGGCGCCGCACGAGGCTCGGGCACTCACACCCGGTTCCACGCGGGCCGCGGGCCTTCGAACAGGGACAGGGGTTCGCCGCGAGAACCAGTTGGAACCGGGCGGGAAAGCGGGCGACGACGCGCGCCCGGGCGACCTCGATCGCACCGCTCTCCAGCGGCTGGCGCAGCGCATCGAGCGCGGGGCGGGAGAACTCCGGCGCCTCGTCCAGCAGCAGAACCCCGCGATGGGCCTGGCTGGCCAGACCCGGCCGGACCACCGCGGAACCCGAACCGATCAGCGCGGCCGGTGTGGCACTGTGATGAGGACTGCGGAACGGCGGCCGGGTCACCATCGGACAGTCCGCTGGCAGCACTCCCGCCACCGAGTGCACCGCGGTGACCTCCAGCGACGCCTCGCGGGTGAGCGCGGGCAACAGGCCGGGGAGACGTTCCGCGAGCATGGTCTTCCCGCTGCCGGGTGGCCCCTGCATGTAGAGGTGGTGGCCGCCGGCGGCGGCCACCTCGACGGCCAGACGCCCTCTGCTCTGGCCTGCGACGTCCGCGAGATCCCCCCGTGTGGCGTCCTCGGACGCCGGCCGAGCCGGCGGTGGCACCGGCACCGCCGGTGTCTGCTCTCCGCGCAGCAGGGCGAGCACACCGGCCAGGGTGGCGACCGGCTCGATCAGCGCTCCCGGTACCAGCGCGGCCTCAGCGGCGTTGGCGGTAGGCACGACGACCCTCTCGATACCGGCGGTCACCGCCCGCAGGACAGCCGGCAGCACCCCTCGGACCTCCCGCACACGACCGTCGAGCGCGAGCTCCCCGATGAAGACCCTGCCCAGCAGCGCTGCGCCGGGTACGACCGCAGCCGCACCGAGGACAGCGACCGCCATCGCCAGATCAAATCCGCTGCCGGTCTTCGGCAGCGTGGCCGGGAACAGGCCGAGGGTGATGCGACGGTTCGGCCAGTCCTCGCCGGAGTTGACCACTGCCGCACGGATGCGATCGCGTGCCTCGTGCAGCGAGGCGTCCGGGAGGCCGATGAGCGTCAGGCGGGGAATACCGAGGGCGAGGTCGGCCTCCACCTCGACGAGATGGCCCTCGACGCCCACCACGGCCACCGCCCGCGAGCGGGCAAGCGGCATCAGAACGCACCCCGCAGGTGCTCCACGCCCACCGGCCCGGTCCGCTGACGGGACACCAGCACCACGTCGAAGCGTACCGGCGACGGCTCATGGGGATGCTCGGCGAGCCAGCGAGCTGCCAGCCTTCGGATCCGTGCGGCCTTGCGGCCCACCACGGCCTCGGCGCCGGAGCCATAACGCACTCCGGACCTGGTCTTGACCTCGCAGAACACGAGTGTGCCGCCGTCGCGGACGACCACATCGAGCTCACCGTCGCGACACCGCCAGTTGCGGTCGAGGATCACCGCGCCGCCAGCAGCCAGGTGCTGGCAGGCGACCTCCTCGCCGAATCTGCCCAGCTCGTCCTTCGCAGCCATCGCGCCGCTCCCGTCCGCCGGGGGACACTCGCCCGCCGGCCGGTCCTCAGCGTCCGCGGATCAGCTGGCGTAAACCAGACCAAAGATCAACCTGTGGAAAGCGGCACGCTGTCCACAGGCGAGGCGGCGAGATCAGCGGGGCGCCCCGCGACCGGGGTAGACCTGGGAGGTGCAGCGCCTCAGAGCTCCGCCTTGGTCAGCTCTTCCACGTTGATGTCCTTGAAAGTCACAACCCGCACGTTCTTTACGAATCGGGCAGGACGGAACATGTCCCAGACCCACGCATCGCGCAGCGTCAGCTCGAAGAAGACCTCACCGTCGGCACTGTTACGCACCTCGATCTGGTACTCGTTGGCGAGGTAGAACCGACGTTCCGTCTCGATGACGTACGAGAACAGCCCCACCACGTCCCGGTACTCGCGGTAGAGCTGCAGCTCCATCTCGGTCTCGTACTTTTCGAGGTCTTCCGCGCTCATGCGGTCTCCGTGACGCCGTGCAGGCTGATGGCAGGCACCCTGTCCTCCAGCCGCGATGATCGGGCTTCCCTCGTCGGCACCGCATGCGCGGCCACGTTCACATACGACTTCCGGTGTTCGTCACACGGTCCGTACCTCGTCAGCGCCGCCGCGTGGGCCGCGGTGACGTATCCCTTGTGCTGCGCGAAATCGTACTCGGCATAGCGCGTGTGCAACGCACGCATAATCCGGTCCCTCGTCACCTTCGCCACGATCGAGGCGGCCGCGACACACGCGGCGACTCGATCCCCCTTCATCACCGCCAGCGACTCCGTACCCAGGCCCGCGACCGGAAAGCCATCGGTGAGCACGTACCCCGGTCGTCGGGCGAGCCTGGCCACCGCCCGTCGCATGCCGGTGATGTTGGCCACGTGCACGCCAGTCCCGTCGATCTCGCCGGCGGGAATCACCACCGCCGACCAGTCGTCCGCGACAGCGACAACGTCGTCGTAGAGCCTCTCTCGGACCGGTTCGGTCAACAGCTTCGAATCCGCGAGTCCGGGCACGCGCCGTCTCGCCTCGGGCGGCAGCACCACGGCCGCGACGACGAGCGGGCCAGCACAGGCCCCGCGACCTGCCTCGTCCACGCCCGCGACCGGACCGAGTCCACACCGGTACAGTGCCCGCTCGTAGCCGAACAGGCCGGCGTCCCGCCGAATCACGACGCCGCGCCGTGTCATGGAGATCCGCGCCGCCGCGATAGAGGCGGGCCACCAACAGGAACCGTGCGCCAATCGCCGCGCCGCCTGGCGCGCCACACCGGCACCGCCGCCAGGACGACCAGCGACGCGAGCGGCGGTGGGCCCGATGACGAGCCCACCTGAGCGGACGGCGCCATCGCGGCAGGTGTGGGGGTGGCGGATCCTGGCACAGAGGCGGCCGACGGAATGCCGCTGAACGTCTTCGTCGGTACGCCTAGGAAGCCGAACCGGCTCAGCGGCCACACCCGCACGAAGGCCCTGCCGACCACCTTGCTCTGCGGGATCGGGCCGTTCTGCCGGGCGTCGGACGAAGCGCCACGATGGTCGCCCATCACCCACAGATAGCCCTTGGGGACCTTCACCGGACCAAAGTGCTGGTAGTCGTTCTGGTACACGTAAGGCTCGTCGAGCGGATGGCCGTTGACCGTGACTCGACCTTCGGCGTCGCAGCACGCCACCGTGTCCCCGCCCACAGCGATGACACGCTTGATGAAGTCCGTCTCACTGGGGGCGCCCAGACCAAGCAGGCCCTGCGCCCCGCGGATGAACCTGCTGACGACGTTGGTTGGCTTGGGGACGATCGACTCCGCATGGTCGAACCCCGTGCCCTTGCCGTTGAACACGACGATCTCGCCGCGATGCACATCCCGGAAGTGATAAACGACCTTGTTGACCAACACGCGGTCATTGATCAAAAGGGTTCGTTCCATCGACTCGGACGGAATCCAGAAGGCCTGGACCAGTAGTGCCTTGATGAGCAGCGCGAGCAGGAACGCCACCAGAACGAGTACGGGCAGCTCGCGCAGGAAGGATCCGCGCCCGCGCTGGCCCGACCCGGGCCGGGCGACGCGCCGGGTCCGGTCCGCGACGGCGGATCCCGGCGCGGCCTGCGGCTCCTCGCCGGAGCCGACCCCGCCGGAACGGCCAGGGGCGGCCGACAGGTCGGCGACAGGAATGTCGCCGACCCTGTCGGTTCGATCTTCCGCGGCGTCCGGCGACGCCTGCGGCGGTCGCTCGCCAGCCCGGTGGTCACCCGCCCGCCGATCGTCCACGGGCCGGTCGCCCCCGGCGTCCGGCGGCGGACGATGTCCGCCCGGACTCGATGCGTTCACTCCGCCACCTCGCTGATTCGGCCGTCAGACCTCATCGGACCGGTCGACGTGCCACCAGCCGCCCATCGGGACGCCGTTGCGGACCGTGCTGCCCATCTTGGTCCAAGAACGAGGTCAACACGCGCACGGAGTACCGGCAAGTCGCCAATCAAAGATCCTGGCGGGCACGGGCGCGGAAGATCTCAACGCGCGATCGGATCCCGCTTCTCCTTGATCTTCGCGGCCTTGCCGCGCAGCTGACGCAGGTAGTAAAGCTTCGCGCGACGGACGTCACCCCGGCTGACGATCTCGATCTTCGACACGATCGGGCTGTGCGTCGGGAAGGTGCGCTCGACGCCAACGCCGAAGCTCACCTTTCGCACGGTGAAGGTCTCCCGTACCCCTCCGCCCTGCCGGCGGATGACGGCACCCTGGAAAACCTGGATGCGCTGACGGTTTCCTTCGACGACCCGCACGTGGACCTTGAGGGTGTCGCCCGGCCAGAACTCGGGCACGTCGGTCCTCAGCGACTCGGCGTCGAGGCTGTCCAGGGTGTGCATGGCAGTCGCTTCCTGAAGAAATTGGGAGTGGATCGTCCGCGCTACGGCCAGAGCCGACGGCGAACAACCCGTTGGCCGAGCCCGACCCGGACCGCGCGTCGACAGGCTGCGCCACGGAGAGACATCCCGCAGCGATCACTCGAGCTAAGGCCACCCGAGCCGGTCACGAACCGGCGGACACTGCATTGTACTGTGCCACGCGCTGGACGGCCGCGACCGCATACTCGGGCACCGATCGCCGCGGGCGCCCCACGGTACCGCGCCGACCGCCAGGCGAGCCGTCAGCCGCGCTCCCTTGCCACCGCGTCCAGCACCACCCGGTCGGCAGCAGTGAGATCGACGCCGGCGAGCAGGTCCGGCCGGCGGTCCAGAGTGCGGCGCAGCGCCTGGTCACGCCGCCAGCGGGCAACGGCGCCATGGTCGCCGGATCGCAGCACGGTCGGCACCTCCGCGTCCCGCCACACCTGCGGACGGGTGTACACCGGCGCTTCCAGCAGGCCGTCGGAGAACGAGTCGTCCGCGGCGGAGGCACTGTTGCCCAGCACGCCGGGCCGCAGCCGCGCCACCGCCTCGAGAATCACCAGCGTGGCCACCTCGCCACCGGCCAGGACGTAGTCCCCGATCGAGATCTCGTCATCGGCCCAGGTATCGATCACCCGCGCGTCGATGCCCTCGTACCGGCCGCAGCAGAAGACGAGCCAGGGCTCCTCCGCCAGTTCCTCGGCCCGGCGCTGCGTGAACGGCACACCGGCGGGAGTCGGCACCACGACCCGGGGGCGACGCCCCGGAACCGAGGCTGCGATCTCCGTCAGCGCAGCGTCCCAGGGCTCCGGGCGCATGACCATCCCGGGACCGCCGCCATAGGGGGCGTCATCAACAGTGCGATGGACGTCGGTCGTCCACGTCCGCAGGTCGTGCACGCGGATGTCGAGAGTCCCGCGCTCTCGGGCCCGGCCCACCAGGGACAGCCGCAGCGGCTCAAGGTAGGCGGGAAAGATGGTGATGACGTCAGCACGCATCGACTGCTCCCGGTCGGGCGGACCCGGCGGTGCGGGTCAGTCGAGATCCAGCAGGCCAGTCGGCGGATCCACGATGACGCGGCCGGCCGCGGGATCCACGGTCGGAACGATGTCCCGCACGAACGGGACGAGATGCTCGCCGCCGCCCGGCCGCCCGACCGCGAGCAGGTCACCCGCCGGCGCGTGGATCACATCAGTGATCCGACCGAGACTGTCACCGGTAGTGGTCACGACCTCAAGACCGACCAGGTCCCGGTCCCACCACAGATCGGCCTCGCCGTCCTCCCCCTCGCCCTCGTCGAGAGGTGGGCCGGCTTCGGCCTCGTCGATCGTGAGCAGGACGTCCCGGAGCGCCTCGGCGCTCTCCCGGTCGGCGGCGCCGACGAAGCGGAGCAACAGCCGGCCCGAATGCCACCGCGCGCCAGCGACGGTCAGCGGGGCACCACCACCGGAACGGCCTAGCTCCGCGCCCACGGCGAACCGTCGCTGCGGAACGTCCGTCCGGACCTCGATGGTCACCTCACCACGAAGTCCGTGCGGCTTGCCGATCCGGCCGACCACGATCGGCTCGCCGCGCCGGGCCTCGTCAACCACGGACTGCCCCGCCCCGGAGCGGGACGGTGCCGAACCGGCCGACAGCTGGACGGTCAGCGGTCCACATCGACGACGTCGATCCGCAGTCCGCGACCACCGACACCGCCCATGACAGTGCGCAGCGCGCGAGCTGTGCGGCCGCGCCGGCCGATGACCTTACCGAGGTCGTCGGGATGCACCCGGACCTCGAGGGTCCGCCCGCGCCGGCCATTGTTGAGATCCACCCGGACATCGTCCGGGTGATCGACAATGCCGCGCACGAGATGCTCGAGGGCCGCCTCCAGCACCTACTGCCCCGCGGTCGTCGACGCGTCCGCGGCCGGAGCCTCTGTGGTGGCCGACGCGTCCGCGCCGTCCGCCGAGGCGGCCTTCTTGGCCTTCTTCGGGGTGGTCGCCGGGCGGTCGTCAGCACCCGCGGCGGCACGCGCCGCGGCCTGGAAGATCTCGCGCTTGTCCGGCTTCGGCTCAGCGACCTTCATCGGCGGGGGCGCCGGCAGGTTCTTGAACTTCTGCCAGTCACCAGTGACCTTGAGGATCGCGAGGACCGGCTCGGTGGGCTGGGCGCCGACCGTCAGCCAGTGCTCCACCCGCTCGGAGTCGACCTTGATGATGCTCGGGTCGGACTTCGGGTGGTACTGCCCGATGGCCTCGATGACGCGACCATCCCGCTTGGTGCGGGCGTCGGCGATGACGATGCGGTAGTGCGGCTCGCGCATCTTGCCGAGGCGCTGCAATTTGATCTTGGTTGCCACGGTGGTCGAACGGCTCCAGACGTGTCGGTGACCGCCTAGCCCACGCAAGGGCGGCGTGATCGGCGGCGGGAAGCACCAGCGCCGGAACGACCACTCGAAAGGCTCGAGAACGAGCTTCAGTGGCAGCCACACCGACGCTGGCAGGCAGGGCCTGCAGTAGAGCTTACAGTCTGCCAGATCGCGCGAGAGGCCGGTGGCCCGGGCAGCACCCCGGTCAGATCACCCGGCGGCAACGCTCAGCGACCCTGGCGCGGGCCGTGCGGCGGCTGGCCGCCCAGACCACCCTGCTGCTGGCGCATGAGCGCGGCGAGGTCCGGCATGCCGTCAGGCAGCCCGTCAGGCAGGCCAGGACCCTTCGCGAGACGATCCTGGGACGCCGACTTCTGCGCCTTGGCCTGCGCCGCCCGCGCCGCCGGATTGCCCTTGCGGTTGGCGCCCTTGCCCTTCTTCGGGGCCTTGCGGGCGGAGGCCGCCTTCGCCCGGCCCATCGCGCCGGGCATGCCCATGCCGCCGGCCATCTGCCGCATCATCTTGCGGGCCTCGGTGAACCGGTCGAGCAGCTGGTTGACCTCGGTGACGGTGACCCCGGAGCCGCGGGCGACCCGCGCCTTGCGGGACGCCTGCAGAATCCTCGGGTCGTGCCGTTCCGCCGGCGTCATCGACCGGATGATCGCGACCACCCGGTCGATGTCCCGATCGTCGACCTGGGCCAGTTGCTCCTTCATCTGGCCCATGCCGGGAAGCATGCCGAGCAGGTTGCCGATCGGGCCCATCTTGCGGACCGTGAGCATCTGGTCGAGGAAGTCCTCGAGGGTGAACTCCGAGGCGGCCATCTTCGCGGCCATCGCCTCAGCCTGCTCGGCCTCGAACGCCTTCTCCGCCTGCTCGATCAGGGTGAGCACATCACCCATGCCGAGGATCCGCGACGCCATGCGCTCCGGGTGGAAGACGTCGAAGTCGTCGAGCGTCTCACCGGTGGAGGCGAACATGATTGGTCGCCCGGTCACCTCGGCCACCGACAGCGCCGCGCCGCCGCGCGCATCGCCATCGAGCTTCGTCAGCACCACACCGCTGAACCCGACGCCCTCAGCGAAGGCTCCCGCGGTCGCGACCGCGTCCTGACCGATCATCGCGTCCAGGACGAACAGGATCTCGTCCGGCGAGACGGCGTCCCGGATGTCAGCGGCCTGGCGCATCATCTCCTCGTCGACACCGAGCCGGCCAGCCGTGTCGACGACGACCACGTCGAAGACGTGGCGGCGGGCGTGCGTCAGCGCGTCCCGGGCCACCTGGACCGGGTCGCCGACGCCGTTTCCCGCTTCCGGGGCGAACACCTCGACCCCGGCCCGGGCGCCGACCACCTGGAGCTGGTTGACCGCGTTCGGTCGCTGCAGGTCGGCCGCGACCAGCAGCGGGGTATGGCCCTGGTTGCTCAGCCACCGGCCGAGCTTGCCGGCGAGCGTCGTCTTACCCGTGCCCTGCAGGCCTGCGAGCAGGATGACGGTGGGGGGCGTCTTGGCGAATCGCAGCGTGGTGGTTCCGCCGCCGAGGATCCCGACGAGCTCCTCATTGACGATCTTGATGACCTGCTGGGCCGGATTCAGCGACGCGCTGACGTCAGCGCCCCTCGCCCGCTCCTTGACCGCAGTCACGAAGGTACGAACCACGGGCAGCGCGACATCCGCCTCAAGCAGCGCAACCCGGATCTCCCGGGCGGTCGCGTCGATGTCCGCATCGGTCAGGCGACCCCGACCACGCAGCGACGTGAAGACCTTGTCGAGGCGGCTGGAAAGGGTGTCGAACACGCGCACACTCCGGGATCGCAGGCGGACCGCAGGCACCAGCGTACGCATCCGACGACAAGGACAACACACCCCGCGTCCGAGCACCTCACCGGCGCGATCCGGCGCGGCCGACCACGCGCTCACCCAGACGGAACCGATCGGCGGGGCGCTACCGTCGATACGCCCAGCCCCACACGGGGCGCGACCCGGCGAGGCATACCCGCACGGACCCCGGTCTGGTCATCAACCAGCCGGGCCCGCCCTCTGCACTGAGGACGGCGAGTCGCCTCGCCGGACGCTCACCCCCAGCCTGGAACGCGCCGAGGATCCTGGTCGCGACGTGCCGGGGGCCCGCCGGCCCCCTTCGAGATGAAGCCTAGATCACAGGATCGACAACGGGAAGTCCTTGACACGCGGCGACACCTGTCACTTTGTGGTCCGACCAACGGTCGAGGCACGTTGGTGCCACCAGGCCGTCAGGCGGGCTCGCCCAGCAGCGCGTCGACGAACGCCTCGGGTTCGAACGGTGCCAGGTCATCCGGTCCCTCACCAAGACCGATCAGCTTCACCGGTACGCCCAGCTCACGCTGCACGGCGATCACGATGCCACCCTTGGCGGTGCCGTCCAGCTTCGTCAGGACCACCCCGGTCAGGTCCACGGCCTCGGTGAAGACCCGGGCCTGCACCAGCGCGTTCTGTCCCGTCGTGGCGTCCAGCACCAGCAACACCTCGTCGACCGGGCCGTGCTTGCCGACAACCCTCTTGATCTTCGCGAGTTCGTCCATCAGGCCCAACTTGGTGTGCAGCCTGCCGGCGGTGTCGATCAGCACCGTGTCGGCTGCCGCCTCCACACCCCGCTTCACCGCGTCGAAGGCGACGGACGCCGGATCGCCGCCCTCGGCGCCCCGGACGGTCTCGGCTCCGACCCGCTCACCCCAGGTCTGCAACTGTTCCGCCGCCGCCGCCCGGAACGTGTCGGCCGCGCCCAGCACCACCGTCCGCCCCTCGGCCACCACCAGGCGGGCGATCTTTCCGCAGGTGGTCGTCTTGCCCGTGCCATTGACCCCGACGACCAGCACGACCGCCGGACGGTCCGGCACCGACGTCCGCAGCGAGCGGTCCGTCGTCGTGCCGACCTGGGCCAGCAGCTCGTCTCGCAACATCTCGCGGGCCTGCGCCGGGGTACTCGCACCGAGCACCTTCGTCCGCTCCCGCAGGGCCGCGACAAGCTCGTTCGTGGCCAGGACCCCGACGTCGGCGACCAGCAGGGTCGCCTCGACGTCCTCCCAGGTCTCCTCGTCCAGCCGGTCGCCGGAAAGCAGAGCGAGTAGGCCCTTGCCCAGGGAGTTCTGCGACCGGGCCAGGCGCATCCGCAGCCGGACGAGGCGTCCGTCGCCCGGGGCCGGAGTCTCGACCGGGGGCCGCTGGCGCGGCGGGACAGGTGCCACGGCGGCATCGTCGCCGGTGTCCACCGCGGCGTCGGTAGCCACGGCGGCGCCGGCC
>NZ_JALKFU020000379.1 GCF_023242965.2 Frankia sp. AgKG'84/4 | reverse complement strand
GGGCGCCCCGGCCGCGGCCGACCGGCCCAGCCGGCGGGACAACGCCGCGCGGACGTCGCCGCGATCCAGCTTGGGGCCCAGCACCATCAGCGCCGCGGGCAGGACCAGCAGCGCGGCGGCCTCCGAGGTGATGACGACGATGATTCCGGCGAAGGCGAACGACCGCAGGTAGTACAGGGGGAAGGCCAGCGCCGCGGTGAGCGAGAGGGCCACCGTCACACCGGAGAAGGCCACCGTCCGGCCCGCTGTCTCCAGCGTGCGGCGCAGGGCGGCGCCGGGGAACATCCCCCGTTGCTGCTCTTCGCGGAACCGCCGCAGGATGAACAGGCTGTAGTCGACGGCAAGGCCGAAGCCCAGCGCCGTCGTCAGGTTCACCGAGAAGACGGAGATGTCCGTGACCGTCGCCGCAACCCGCAACAAAGCCAGACTCGTCACCACCGACACGACGCCCACCAGGATGGGGAGCATCGCCGCCGCGATCGTGCCGAAGGAGTACAGCAGCACCAGGAACACCAGCGGCGCGGCCGCCATTTCCCCGAACTCAAGATCTTTTCGACTACGTTCGGTGACGTCCTGCATGACCGCCGGCGCGCCGCCGAAGCGAACCCGCACGCCCTGGCCCAGGTGGGAGTATCGCGAGTGCAGCTCCTCCAACCGGTGCTGGATGTGGTCCTCGGAGCCGGTGAGCCGGAACACGATGAGGGCGGAGCGGCCGTCCTGCGAGCGCAGCAGCGTGTTGCCCGCGCCGGCGCCGTCCGGCCAGTAGGACATAACCGAGGACACCCCCGACTCCGCGGTCAGCTGCCGGGTGAGTTCGCGGCCGAGATGGACCGGCGTCGGGCCGTTGATGCCCCCCTCCGCGGTGAGCATGACCGCGACATTCGGCGGGGCGTCCGGGAACTCGTCGTCGAGGAGCTGCTCCGCCTGGGTCGACCGGTCCGACTTCGCGTAGAAGCCACCGGTGGCGAGTTGATGGTAGATGCCGGCATCCCACGGCAGCAGGACCATCACGACCAGGCAGGCGGCGGCCAGCAGGCGCCCGCGGTGCAGCACGGCGACATCCGCCGCGACCGTGAAAAGCGATCGTCGCGGCGCGGGAACCCCGGCCATCGACGCCAGCGAGGCCATCACCCGCGGCGGTGCCGGCGGTGAACCCTCGGCGGTGGCGACAGCTTCGGCCGACACTCGCGCCGGTGGGCCGGTTCTGTCCTCAGACCCGCGCGGCAGCGTCGCGTACGTCGCCTGATCCGTTCGGGATTCCCGCTGCGACGCCGACTCGGTGAACAACGGCATCACGCTCCCTTCAAGCAATCCCCCGCATCGGCGAAACTCCCGACACCACGTGATCGCACGACTCTGCCGGGCGACCGCGTGGTCGGACATGCGGTGCGGCGTGGACGCCCGGGTCGCTCCCCCGAAGCTAGACCCGCCGAGGATGACTGAATCCAGAATACCCCCTTGCGGGGGTGACGGGAGGTGCGCCACCGGACGCCCTGCCATTCCGTGCCCGGAATCCCATCAGGCGGCCGGAAGATGACCCGAGGGGTAACGGGTACGGTGGCGTATCACTGGCGGGACGAAATACCGATGGCCAATCTCGAAGAGGGTAGGTCAATGCCGCGGCCGCAGGTGATGGTCCGACGCGAGGTGCCGACGGCGGCGCGTCCCTCGTTCGGGTCGCACCATGGGACGGCCCCGACCGCCGCGGCGAACGCGGCGCAACAGCGGCCGCGGGTTTTGCACCCGGAACGGAAAAAGGTACCGGCGGCGATATGCCGGGCCCGCCGCCAGCCGATGGTCGAAGGTCACCAGAACATTCCGGCCGATGGTCCCGCCGGTATCGCGGGCAGCCGGCTTTCGGCGACCGGCTCCGTGCTCGTCGCGACGCCCACCGCTCGCCGCGTGACCGATGGGCACGCGGGGCGGGCTCGGGCGACCATCTGACGTCCCCTTCGCCGCACGTACCTGGTGTGCGCGGCAAAGGGGCGATGCAGGGCCGGTGCGGCGGAGCGGGTCGCACCGGCCCTGCGCTCGTTGCACAATCCGTTGCACCCGGCACGAGGCCAGGGACACCGCAGCCCCCGGGGCAGGCCGACCGGCCTGCCCCGGGGTGACCACTGGCGGCCCGGGACCAGCCTGCCGACCGGCCGGAGAACTCCCCGGCCGGAGAACTCCCCGGCCGGTGATCAGCTCGGCCGGTGATCAGATCGGCCGACCGACCGCGCAGCCGAACAGCCGCGTGGTCAGGCGGCCACACTCGCTGGGTTGATGGTGAGGGTTGAGGTATGGAGCTCACGCCCCGCGAGGCGATCATCGACGGCGGTCCGGCCGGCCGCCGGCCAGCGTGGAACACACCCGCGCGTTCGGGTGCCGGAGCCTCAGTGCATCCGACAGACCCTGCGAATCCAGTGATCCGGCGAATCCAGTCGTCCGGCTGGCTCAGTTCGTCCAGTCGGCTGGTCCGGCGGGTTCAGTGGGACCGGCGGGCTGGGTGGTTCCGGCACCCGAATGCGCGGGTCGAACCATGCGTAGCCGACGATCAGCCGATGCCGCGCCGTCGCCCGGCGGGCCGCGAGCCACCGATCAGGGCAGCATGCCGAGCTGACGTGCCGCGTGCACCGCGGCGGTCCGGTTACGAACCCCGAGTTTGCGCATGATGCTGCGCAGGTAGGCCTTCACCGTCTCCGGTGAGACCGTCAGCCGACGGGCCGTCTCCACGTTCGACAGACCCAGTGCGACCTGTGCGAGCACCTCGAGTTCACGCGGCGTGAGCGCCAGTCGGCCACCGACCTTGGTGTCCTGGTCGAGCAGACCGCGCAGCAGTTCCGACACGCCGCCGATGCGCCCCCGCAGCAGCGGGTCGGCCACGTGTTCCGTGACCTCCTGCAGCTCGCGGTAGGCCAGTCGCAGACTCTCCTGCGGCTGCCCGGGCGAACGCGGCAACGGTACGGCACCCACCGGTCTGACCATGGTGGATGGCATGGTGGGCGGACGGCGCCCTGGTGGCGCCGTCGGAGAGTATGGCTCTCCATGTGCGGCAGCGACGCCGAGTTCACGTTCCATCAGACGAGCCGTCGCAATGGCTGCCCTTACGGCGGCCTCGGTGAACGGTATCTCGGTCCGCATGGCGCCGTACAGCACGGCTACCACCGCGCCTTCCATGCTGACCGGTACCGCGAGAATGGCTCCGAAGTCGGCGCCCTCCATGGGGGAGGCCGCTGAACGCAGAACCCTTCTTGTTGCCGCCGGGTCGTTGATGACGACCGGGCGGCAATGCCGCACCACCTGCCCGCCGATTCCCGTCCCGGGCGGGACGGAAGCGCCGAGCAGTCCGCTCGGTGCTGGTCCGTCCACGTTGGTGACGGTCAATCGACCAGAATGCGGTGCGACTATTCCACCGAATGTGAGATGGGCTCCCGATGAAGCGCGCAGCCGGGCAATTGCCCGCGGCAGGACTATCTGCACGCGACTCGGGGCCGACACGTCCACTGTCACGAGCGTCCCCTTCCCGACCTGTAGAAGACCGAGGGAAGCGTAGCATCCGTTTTACGAACTACACAAATAAGTGCACAAACGGCCGCCTCGAGAAATACGGCCGAGGGGTCCGGCCAGCTCCCGCGTAACGGCGCCGTCGGCCGAATGCCCGACCGCCGGGAAACACGGCCGGTGCGGCCACCGCCCCACAAGGATCTTCCTACACGGGCAGTGCGAGCGCGTCGGCGCCCCCGGGTCGCGGCGCCGGAACGCCGAACCCGACGGGTCGCGCCATCGCCCGCAGCCGGGCGAGGCCGGCGAGCAACTGCAGCTCCGCGACGCTGCGCGGCGAGGAGTCCACCAGCGCCGGCGACATCACCAGCACCGCGACCACCTGGGCCCGGGACAGCGCGACGTTCAACCGGTTACGGGAGAGCAGGAAGTCCAGCCCGCGCGGCGCCTCGGCCGCACTCGACGTGGTCAGGGTCGTAACGACCACCGCCGCCTCCTGCCCCTGGAACCGGTCCACGGTGCCGACCCGCACACCGGTCAGACCGGCCTGTGCCAGGGCCCGGTCGACCGCGCGGACCTGCCGGTTGTACGGCGCGACGACGAGCACGTCCGCCCCGGTCAGCGGCCTGCTCCCGGCCGCGTCGGTCCACGTCCGCCCGACCAGGCGCCGCAGCGCCGCGCACACGGCCGCCACCTCCTCGTCGCTGCGGGTGCCGTTGCCCTCGTGCTCGACGTCGTGCAGGTAGAGGCCGGCCGGCACGCCGTCGATGGCACGGGTCGCCGCGACCGGGTGGGCTCGCAGCCGGCCCCGGTAGGACAGCGCCGACACGGGCTCGCACACGGCGGGATGCAGCCGGCGCGTCCGGTCCAGGAAGTAGCCGAACTCCGGCGGGATGACCTCGGCGTCACCGAGCAGGTGGGACAGCGCGGACGCGTCGGCGCCGTCGGGGTGGATCCCGGCGACCACCTGCGGAAGCTGCTGGGGATCGCCAAGCAGCACCAGGTTGCGGGCCGCCCCCGTCACCGCGAGGGTGTCGGCGAGGGCGAACTGGCCCGCCTCGTCGATGATCAGGACGTCGAACGGCACCGCGGTCAGCGCCGGGTTCGCGAACGCCCAGGCGGTGTCACCGACCAGATGGCCCTGCGGGTGGCTGTCCCGCCAGGCGGCCAGGGCCCGCAGGTCACGCGGGGTGTCCCAGGGCAGCCGAACGTTCGGGTCGGGCCGCGCGCCACCGCGCAGCTTCTTCGCCGCCGGCACCGCCGGGCGCCACGCGGCCGCCTCGTCGGAGTCCACCGCGGGCGGGCGGCCCGTCGCCGCCGTCATCGCGTTCTCGATCGCCTTGTGGCTGGTGGAGCAGACGCCGACCGACCAGCCCTGGCCGACGAGATGCTGGATCAGGCGCCCAGCCAGGTAGGTCTTGCCCGCGCCGGGCGGGCCCTGCACGGCGAGGTAGGAGCCGTCCAGGGCGCTGACCGCGGCGAGCACGGCCGCCACCTGGTCCTCGCCGCCGTCCTCGCCGCCGTCCTCGCCACCCGTCTCGCGACCACCGGTCTTGCTGCCATCCGGCTCGCCGCCGCCCGCGCGGTCCGGGGACAGGTCGCGGCCCGGTAGTGCGCCGTACCCGCTGGTCAGCCGCGGCGCGCGGCGCAGCAGCAGGT
>NZ_JALKFU020000378.1 GCF_023242965.2 Frankia sp. AgKG'84/4 | reverse complement strand
GGGCTGGACCGCGCCGCGGCGGCGGCGCGCGTCGAGGCGATCCTGGCGCAGGTCGGGCTGGCCGGGCGCGGCGGCGACCGGGTGCGTTCCTACTCCCTGGGGATGAAGCAGCGCCTGGCGATCGGCGCCGCCCTGCTCACCGACCCGGACCTGCTCATCCTCGACGAGCCGACGAACGGCCTGGACCCCATCGGGATCCGGCAGATGAGGGAGCTGATCCGCTCCCTCGCGACCCGGACGGGACGTGGGCGGACCGTGCTGGTCTCCTCGCACCTGCTCGCCGAGGTGGAGCAGATCTGCGACTGGCTGATTGTCGTCGAGGGCGGCCGACTGGCCTACCAGGGGCCGACCGACCGGCTGATGGCGAGCCAGGCCGTCGAGGTGCTGCTGCGTCCGGAGCACGACGAGGACGTCGCGACGCTCGCGGACCTGCTCGCCGGCCTGGATCTGCCGGCGGTCCGCCGGCCGGGCGCCGTGGTGGCCAGCCTCGCCACGGAGCCGGACGACTCCCGCGCGTACTCCCGCCAGCTCGCCGCCGTGAACCGGGCCGCAGCCTCCCGTGGGATCACGCTGATCGAGATGACGCCGCACCGCCACAGCCTCGAGGACCGCTACGAGGGCCTCGTCACCCGGGCGGCCGCCGCCGCCCCACCGGACGCCGAGCAGGAGACCGCCCGATGAACCTCGCCCTGGCCGTACGACGCTCCTTCCGGGCCGAACTGATCAAGCTGTGGCGCCCCAGCACGGTGGTGGCGATGAGCCTGCTGGCCGCGCTCACCGCACTCTCGACGGTCCTGATCGTCAGCCTGGCCGATCCGGCCCGGCCCCGCACCGGGCCGGGCGAGGATCCGGCCGGTTTCGCCGTCACGACCGACCAGCTCGCCACGGCGTCGGGGATCGCCCGCGGCTTCACCGGCGGCAGCACCTTCACCGGACTCCTGATCTTCCTGGTCTTCGCGATCACCATCACCCTGGAGTACAGCCAGGGGACGCTGCGCACGGTGTTCCTGCGGGAACCGCGCCGGCTCGGCTGGCTCGTCGGCCGCCTCGCCGTGATGCTCGCGCTGGTCGTGGTCGCGCTGGCAGTGGCGCTCGGGCTCAGCGTCGGGGTGGCGGTCCTCGTCGCGCGGCTCCGCGGGATCGACACCTCCGCCTGGTGGAGTGCCGACGGCGCCGCCGCGCTCGGGTCGGGGTACGGCAACGTGCTGCTGGCGTCGGCGTTCTTCGCGGTGGTCGGGACCGTGCTCGGGCTCGTGGTGCGCTCCACCGCGCTGACGCTGGCCGTCGGCGTGGCGTGGACGTTCCCGCTCGAACACATCATCCAGGGCTCGTGGCGCGGCGCGACCCACGTCTTTCCGGGTCTGGTCTTCGACGCGGTGGGCCAGGGCGGTCTCGTCGACGCGAGCTACGGGACAGCACTGGCCGTCGGATCGGCGTACGCACTCGGAGCCGCGCTGCTGGGCACGGTCGCACTGACACGCCGAGATATCACCGCGTGAGATCAAGGCCACACATAGCCGGGCACCCGCACACGTTCCGACTAGGATCTAGCACCCAGAGTGTTCATCTGGTGGCGAAGGAGATCCAATCGTGGCCCCTCAACATTCCCCACGGTGAGCTCGTACGACCGGTTGCTCCGTGAGCTCGGCGGATCCGACGCGTATGCCGTGCTCGGCGTGAGCCGCCGGGCCGACCACGCCGAGATCCGCCGGGCCTACCGGGCGATGGTCCGCGCCCACCACCCGGACAGCCCCGCCAGCCAGGGCCCCGCATCGGTCCGCACGATCCAGCTCGTCACCGCCTCCCGAGAACTGCTGGAGAAGTGGCGGGACGACTACGACGCGCGCCAGGTCGCCTCGGAGCCGGACGAGCCAGACCACACCCACACCCGACTCCCGCCTCCACCAGAGACGACGGCCTGCTTCTGGACCGTGCCGACCCAGCAGTCCCCGCAGACCCAGCAGTCCCCGTCGACCCAGGTCCACGCACAGGCCCAGTGCCCCCCGCGGGCCCGGATCGCCGAGCCCGCCGCGGCGGATCCAGCGCCCCGTCCACACAGCCACCGGGCGCAGCGGGTGCGCGACCATCTGGTGCTCTCGATCGTCGCCACGATCCTGTGCGCCCCGATCGGCGCGGTCGGCCTGGTGCACGCGATTCGGACGGCCGACCTGCTCACCCATGGTGACGTCGAGGCCGCCCGGCAACGCTCGCGGCTCGGCCGGACCTGGTCGTGGACCGGCGCCGTGATCGGGGCGATCCTCGTCAGCGTGCTGAGCTGCGCAGGCGGTCACACCCCCGGCTGATACCCCGGCCGCGGGCGCACCGCGTCGGCACGACCGGAAGCGGATGTTTCACTAGGTACGTGACATCGGATGGCACACCGGTCGGACGTCGCGTCGTGCTCGGCATGCTCGCCCTGGGTGCCGCCGGCGTCGCGTTCGGCGGACGCGGCGAGCAGGCGGCCGAAGGCTTGCTCGCCCCGATCCGGCGCGGCGATCCGACCGGACTCACCGACCTCGTGCCTGTCGGCGGATTCCGGTACTACACGGTGGTCGACAGCGTGCAGAAGCTCGGCCCGGCCGACTACCGGCTGCGCGTCCACGGCCTGGTCGACCAGGCCCGCACGCTGTCGCTGGCCGATCTCGGCCGGATGCGGCAGACCACCCTCGTCCGCGACTTCCAGTGCGTCACAGGCTGGCGGGTAGGCAACGTGCGCTGGTCCGGGGTGCTGCTGCGCGACCTGCTCGACGCGGTCGGCGTGCAGCCCGCGGCGCGGGCGCTGACCCTGCGCTCGTTCGACGGCAGTTACACCGAGAGCCTCACCCTGGCGCAGGCCACCCGGCCGGACGTGCTGGTGGCGCTGCGGATGCTGGACGCACCGGTGACCCACGACCACGGCGGGCCGGTCCGGCTCTACGTGGCGCCGATGTACGGCTACAAGTCGATCAAATGGTTGGGTGAGATCGAGGCCGTCGCGGCGGTCGAGCCCGGCTACTGGGAGCGTCGCGGCTACGACGTGGACGGCTGGATCGGACGCTCGAACGGCCGCGACGATGACCCGGTCTGACCCGTCCGCCGCCGGCCGGATCCACCGGTCCGGCAAGACCCACCGGTCCGGCATGGTCCACCGGTTCGGACTGGTGCCGCGCCTGGTGCACTGGTGCACGGCGGCGCTGCTCGGCTGCTGCCTGCTCACCGGCGCCGCGCTCTATCTCCCCGCGCTTTCCGAGCTGGTCGGGCGCCGCCAACTGGTCGAGGCCGTGCACCTGTACGCGGGCCTCGCGCTGCCGGTGCCGATGCTGGCCGCCGCCGGCTCGGCCGCCTACCGCCGCGAGGCGCGCGCTCTCAACCGGTTCACCGCGGCGGACGGGGCGTGGCTGCGGGCCAGCGTCCGCCTCGGATCCTGGCGGCGGAACCGGGCGCGGGCGCGGGTCGCCGGTGAGGTCGGGAAGTTCAACGCCGGACAGAAGCTGTTCGCCGCGTTCGTCGCCGGCGGCATCCTGGTCATGCTCGGCACCGGCGTGGTGATGCAGTGGGGTGCGGGACCGCTGGGCGCGCTGCCGGTCGCCTACCGCACCGGGGCCACGTTCGTGCACGACCTGCTCGCGTACGGCCTGCTGTTCGGCGTGCTCGGCCACCTGTGGATGGCGGCGGCGGACCCGTCGGCCCGGCTCGGGATGCGCACCGGCATGGTTCCCGCCTGGTGGGCCACCCAGCAGCACCCCGCCTGGGCGCCCACGCCGACGCGGCGCCCCCCGGTCCCCACCGCCCCCGCGGTGCCCCCGGTCAGCTCCGACGCTGCGCCACCGCCACAATGATCACCACGGCGACGAGGTAGAGCAGCAGCACCGCGACGAACGCGATGAGCGAGACGACGCACCAGCGCCGGGCCCGCGCCGAGGCCTGCCTGGCCCCGTCGAGGTCGCCGGACTGCAGCCGATTCTGCGCGATCGACGCGTGGACAAGCGCCACGGCTCCGGTCGGCAGGCAGCACAGCAGCGTCGCGACGAGCGACTGCCACAGGTAGGTGCGCACCGCCGGGTCCGCGTCGAACCCGGCACCGTCGAGCGCGGCACCGTCGAGCGCGACCGGCTCCGCGGGCGGCGTCCCCTGCACCCAGGCCCGCCCCTTCTCCAGCCAGGCCGCACCGCGCGAGCCCGGGGACCACGGGCCCCGCGGCGCACCGGACGGGCTGGACACGGCGGCTCAGACGGAGATAGGTCCGAGCGTCGAGTACGACGAGCCCGAGCTGCTCTCGTCGAACCCGCCGGAAACACCCACGATGATCAGAATGATCAGAGGTATGAGCACCGCGACGGCCGAGATGATGGACCACAGCCGCGCCTTCTTCGACGCGTCGAGGGCGCCGGCGATGTCGCCCATGGCCCGGCGGCTGTCGACCTTGGTGGCATAGATGATCGCGACGACTCCGGCGGGCAGGCAGCACAGGACCGTGACCGCGATCGCCTGCCACAGGTAGTTCGGAATGGGCTGGCCGTACGGAGGCGGCGGGCCGAACCCGCCTGGGCCGCCGTAGTTCGGCGCTCCGTAACCCTGCGGCGCACCGTAACCGCCCGGCGGCGGGCCAGATCCCGGCGGAGGCCCATAACCGCCGTGACCATAACCGCCCTGGCCCTGGCCGCCATAACCACCCTGGCCGCCGTAGCCGCCCTGGTCGTAACCACCCTGGCCGCCGTAGCCACCGTCCTGGCCATAACCACCCTGGCCGCCGTAGCCGCCCTGGTCGTAACCACCCTGGCCGCCGTAGCCACCGTCCTGGCCGTAACCACCCTGACCCTGACCGTAGCCACCCTGGGGATATCCGCCCGGTGGGTACTCGGGTGGTTGGGACATACGTAGGGCTCCTGCGGATGTGGCGGGCCGGCCATGGCCCGCGGTCATGGATGTGGAACTTCACGGCACCCCGGACCGCGCGCACATTGTGGCACAACCAGCGCCGGCGTAGGCCGTTTCGGCGACGGTACTGCGGTGCGGTCGGCGCCTCACTCCCGGGTGCGTGGGGGGGGGGGGGGGGGGGGCGGGCCGCCCCCCCCCCCCCCGCCCCCCCCCCCCCCCCCCCCCCCCCACCCCCCCCACCCCCCCCCCCCCCCCCCCCCCCCCCCCCCCCCCCCCCCCCCCCCCCCCCCCCCCCCCCCCCCCCCCC
>NZ_JALKFU020000377.1 GCF_023242965.2 Frankia sp. AgKG'84/4 | reverse complement strand
GCCCGGGGTGGTCTCGAGCGTAGTTCGTCCCATGCGCGTGGGGTGAGTGATCGGTGTGTGGGGGGTCTGGTGGCGGGGCCCCGCTGGGGTGGCCGGGGGCCCGGGATGGTCGGGGGGGACCGGCGCCCCCGGCACCACGGCCGTTCCGAGCCGGCAGGCACTGCCTGCCGGAAGCCCCGACGAAAGGGCACGCGACCGTCTGCGTGCCCTCGCCGCCCTCGGCGCCATCGTCCTCGTGGTCCTCGGCGTGCCCGTCCTGCTCGCCCTGCTACTCGGCGGGCCGATCCAGCGCGGCGGGAGCGGTGGCGCCGTCGCGCGGGCGGTGCTGACGCTGGTCCTCTGGGTTGCGTGGCTCCACTTCGTCGCCTGCCTTGTCACCGAGTGGCGAGCGGAGCTGCGCGGCAGTGGGCTCGCTCCGCGAATACCCCTCGGGGGCATTCCGCAGGTCCTGGCCCGGCGGCTGGTCGTCACCGCGCTGCTGCTCTCGGGGACAGCAGCCCTAGTCGTCCCGGTCACTTACAGTCAGGCGACGACACTCAGGGAACGGAGCCGATCCGCGGGGGTTCCACGCGCGATTCCCCCGACTCCACCCCGTCCGCAACTCGCGCCACCATCCGCGGCCGACCAGGCACCGGCACCGGTCCCGCCCACACGGACGGCGCGAAACACCTCGGTCTCGGCGCCGCGGGCCTGGACCACGGCGGCGGGCCCCGGAGTCCTCCGCGACCCGGTCGGCCCGTTCGAGTCCTCGCCCGACGCGTTTCCGTTCCACCCGGACATACCAGCGCCACCGGGTGCCGGACCCCTGCCAGATCACGAGATCCCGGCCGACGACGACCCGTTCGGCGATGCCTTCGATGCGAATCCCCGTGATGCGCAGGCGTCCGATGACCTGTACGGCGACCCGGGAGATGACCTCGCCGACGCGGTGCTGGTGGAGGCCACGCTCCGGGACGAGGAGATCGAGGCGCATCCCGCCTGGCAGGTCGACCCGCCGGAGCTGGTCAGCCCGACGGTTGACCGGCATGGCCAGCTGGTGCCGGGTGAGCGGGTGGTGAAGCTCTACGAGGTGCAGCCCGCCGAAGGACGGCACCACGACACTCTCTGGGGCATCGCGGAACGCTTCCTCGGAGACGGGCTGCGTTATCGGGAGATCTTCGACCTCAACGAAGGCCGGACCCAGCCGGACGGCCGGACGCTGTCCAAGCCCTCCCTGATCCACGCCGGGTGGGTGCTCCTGCTCCCGGCTGACGCGCAGGGCGACGGGCTGCGCGTCATGCGGATGCCGGAACCGACGAGCGGGCGGTCGGCGACCGACGAGGACGACCACGTGGCTCCCCGCTCCGACCTGGTGACGATCGAGCGGGCGCAGGCCGGCCCGATCGATCACGACTTCCCGGCGGAACTCGTCGGCGAACCGCCGCTGTCGCCGCACCTCGCGCAGGCATCACTGATACCGGCGTTGGACCCGGTCGAGTTCACCTCCGCCGGGCTGCTCGCCGCCGGAGTCCTCGTGGCACTGGCCCGGCGACGCCGGCCCGCCGCCGGGCGACCGGCCGACGCCGCGGAAGAGGCACTCCTCCTCGCAGCGGACACCGAGGCAGCACGATTCGTCGACCGGGCGCTGCGGGTGCTCGCCGTCGGCCTGACCACGCAGGGGCGTCTGCTCCCCCCTGTCTACGCGGCCATCCTTACCGAGCAGACGCTGATCCTGCACATGGCGCCGGCGGAGACCGAGCCGCCGCCTTCGCCATGGGCGGCCGGCGAGATCGACGGATCCTGGCGGATGGACCGGATCCCCGAGCTCCTCGAGGACCACGGCCCCGCAGCCGCGCAGGAGATCCCCGCGCCTTTCCCCGCCCTGGTCAGCTTCGGACACGATGACGCCGGCTCACGCATCCTCGTGGACCTCGAGGGTGCGCCTGGGGTGATCAGCATCCTTGGCGACCGGACGGTCGCGCTGCAGGTCGCCATCGCCGTGGCACTCGAGCTCGCGACCAACCTCTGGTCGGACGACCTCCGGGTCTGCCTCGTCGGGTTCCCGCCGGACGAGGCGCTTGACGAGCTGCTGTCGATCGTGCCGGAACGGCTGTGGACGGCGCCCAGCGCCGCCGCCGCCCTCGACGAGCTGTCCGAACCAGAGGATGACGCCGCCGGCCACCTGGGTGGCGACGACTTTCCGCTGGAGGCCGGTCAACGCATCGCCGGCAACCCGGGAGCACTCGCGCCGGACCTGCTCATCCTGGCCGAACCGGCCGGCGAGGAGGAGACCGACCGGCTGGTCCGGATGGCGCGCGGTCGCCGCCACGCCATCGGCGTCCTCACCATCGGGGACTCGCGGGCCGCGCAGTGGCGGTTCACCGTGGAATCGGACCACCGCATGTCCCTCGGCGTCCTCGGCGTCGACGTGTGGGCACAGTCGCTCACGCCGGGTCAGTACGCAGCGATAGCCGCCCTGTTCCGGGATGCGCCCCCGTCCCCGCCGCCGACCGCGCCGATGGACGAGTTCGCAAGTCCGGCAGCGCCAGCGGCGCTGCCACCGGCGCCGGGCGACGCGGGGGAGCGCCCGCTCCCCGAGGGAACACCTGGCGGCGGCCACCTGAACCCGCTGCCGGTCGACGATGTCACCCGCCCGCCCGCGATCCGCGGTTCGGTGCCGGGCGTCGTGCCGTGGACGCCCCCGCCCTCGCCGCCCCCAGCGGCTGCGCCGGTGCCCTCCGCGGCCGTCACGTCGAGTGGCGCCCGGCCAGACCCAGCCGACCCGGCGGAGGTGGACCAGGACTCGACCCGGCCGCCCGCCAACGGAAGACGCCAGCCGGTCGGGCCACCGCCGGCTGCGCCGCCACCGGGTGGAACCCTCTCACCGACCGCACTGAAGCCGGCCGCCGTGGAACCGCCGTCCGTCCGTCCGGCGGCGATCGCGCGGGGATCCGTGGTCAGCTCGGCCGGAAGTGACGACGACCCTGCCAACATCGGCCCCGGCCTGCTGTCCCATCCCGGGCGACCGCTCATCCGGCCCACCGACATTCCGCTCGTTCCGCCGGTGCTGTACTTCGAGACGCCGCGCATGCGCGCGAACCGAGAAGCCGGTGTTACCCCGGCCTCAGGCCCCGAGCCGTCGGTGGAAGCCGGGCAATCCCTGGTGCCGTGGGACGCGCGTACGGATGGTTCCGGGCAGCCAGCCCTAGCCGCCTTCCCAGATCCCGGCGCGGCGGCCCAACCTGCCGGGCCAGGGCGGTATGGCAGGCCGGTCGAGCGGGTCCCGACTCCGCCGCGGCCGATCCCGCCTCGTCCGCCGGTGCCGCCGCCGAACGAGGCGAAGCCCGCCACGACGCCGCCGTTCAGCCCGCAAGCGGTCCCGGCTGCCGACCCGCCCGCCGCAACGCATTACTCCGACGGGGACCCGACCATCCCCGGTCGGATCCCGCGGGCGGCTGACCCGTACCCGCCGGCGGAGCCTTCACCGCCGCGGGCGCCCGAGGAGCCGCCGGCCACCGGCGAGGCGCAGGTCCGCCTCCTCGGCGTGCCGACAGTGGAGGCGCCCGGGCCGCTGCCGGCCGCCGACGCCGAGCTCCTCACCGAGATCGTCGTGTATCTCGCGCTGCACCGCGAGGGGGCGGACCGGCACCAACTCGCCGAAGAGATCTCCTTCGCCGGTGCGGAGCCGGCGGGCAGCGACGCTGTGGCGGCCGCAATGGAGAAGGCGCGGCGCTGGCTGGGAGTGGACGCCGAAGGCCAGCCCAGGCTCGCCATCGATCCGCAGGGCCGCTGGCGGCTCGCCCCCGAGGTGCGCTGCGACTGGGAACTGTTCGTCGCGTACAACCATCGGGCCGAGATGCCCGGCAGCGACTCCGAGGCGGACCTGACGACCGCCCTGCGCATGGTCAGCGGTGCGCTGTGGACGAACCTCCCGGCCGACCGCTACCGCTGGGCCACCGCCGGGCCGATCGCCCGGGGCACCCGGGCAGGCATCGTCGATGTGGCCCACCGCCTCGCCGGGCTCACGCTCGACTTCGGCGACACGATGACCGCGATGGCGGCCTGCCGCACGGGACTGCGAGCGGTACCGACCTCGCAGGTCCTCTGGCGGGATCTGTTGCGCACGGTGGCGGCCAGGGGTGACCGGCGCACACTCGAGGCGGTGGCGACCGAGATGTATCGGACGATCAGCACCAGCGGCACCCGTCGCGGCGGGCGTGCCGAGGCAGAGACCGACGCGCTGGTCCAGACGCTGCTACCGGGGTTCCGGCGGGCGCGCCGCTGACCCGCCGCGGGCGGAGCCGCCGGCGAAGCAGGGCAGAATGCCCGCGCGGCGGCAACGCCGGTTCGTCGAGCGGAGGAGCAGGACATGGCCAGGCTGATCTACACGGCGATCACGTCACTCGATGGCTACGTGGTCGATGCGGGCGGCGACTTCTCCTGGTCGGCCCCCGACGAGGAGGTCCACACCTTCATCAACGACCTGGAACGGCCCACCGGCACCCACCTGCTCGGCCGGCGCATGTACGAGGTGATGTCCGTCTGGGAGACGATGCCGACCGGACCGCCGACCGGCGACCCGGACCCGGACGCCGTGACGCGCGACTTCGCCCGGCTCTGGCAGGGGGCCGACAAGGTCGTCTACTCGTCGACGCTTGCCGACGTGACGGCGCCGCGGACGCGCCTGGAACGGGAGTTCGACCCGGCCGCGGTCCGGTCGCTGGTCGCCTCGGCCGAGCGCGACGTGTCCATCGGCGGCCCCACCCTCGCCCGCCATGCCATCCGAGCCGGCCTGGTCGACGAGTACCACCTGTTCCTCACACCGATCGTGATCGGCGGTGGCGTCCGGTCGCTGCCCGACGATGCCCGCGTCACGCTGGATTTGCGCGACGAGCGCAGGTTCGCCGGCGGCGTGGTGTACCTGTGTTACCAGGCCACGGCCTGACGACGCCAGGCCACACAGCTCGACCAGGCCCGGACGGCAGGCTCCAGGTTCACCGGCCGGGGCGCAGGAAGGTGGGCCGCCGGGTCAGACGATGCTGTCCGGTGCGGCGAGTACCCGGCGGGTGGCGCGACGGAGGCGTTCCGCCTGCCGGCGCAGGTCCTCGGCCCGCGCGTCGAGCTCGCGCCGCGCGGCGTGCAGACCGTCGACCGGCACCAGGTCGTCGCCGAGCAGGGTCCGTGCC
>NZ_JALKFU020000376.1 GCF_023242965.2 Frankia sp. AgKG'84/4 | reverse complement strand
GGCCTGGGTGGTGCGCGCCGACGGCCGCGGCGCACCGGTGGCGCCCGGCAGCGCCGACCGGGTGCTGGTCGACGCGCCCTGCACCGGGCTCGGCGCGCTGCGCCGGCGTCCGGAGGCCCGCTGGCGGCGGACCCCCGAGGACCTGACCGCCCTGGTTCCGTTGCAGAGCGCGTTGCTCGTCGCCGCGCTGGACCTCGTGCGTCCCGGCGGAGTGGTCGCCTACGCGACCTGCTCGCCGCATCCCGCGGAGACCACCGAGGTCGTCCGCCGGGTGACCGGCGAGCGCGCGGACGTGTCCGTGCTCGACGCCGCCCTGGCGCTGCCGACCGTCGACGGGGTCGGGTCCGGGCCGTTCGCGCAGCTCTGGCCGCACCGGCACGGCACCGACGCCATGTTCCTCGCGCTGCTGCACCGCACCGGGAGCTGACCGCACCCTCCGTCACCGGGTCGTCGGTCACCGGGCCGCCCGTCATGCACAGCCCGTCATGCACCGTCCGTCACCGCAACGTCCGTCACCGCCGCGGGGCCCAGGCCCGGTCGCGCGGAGGTGACGGACGCGGCGGCTGTCCCCGTCCGGGTCGGTACTCTCGCCGGGTGGCAACCGCGCAGATCTACCCCAGCATGCTCGCAGCCGACTTCGGCCGCATCGCGGACGCGGCCCTCGCCGTCGAGGGCCGGGCCGACTGGCTGCACGTGGACGTGATGGACTACCACTTCGTCCCGAATCTGGCGTTCTCCCCCGACGCGGTGACCGCGCTGCGCACGGCGACGCCGACCCCGCTCGACTGCCATCTCATGATCGCCGACCCGGATCGCTGGGCCGCCGACTACGCGGAGCGCGGCGCGGCGAACGTCACCATCCACGCGGAGGCGGTCTCGGACCTGCCGCGCACGACGGCGGGGATCCGCGCGGCCGGCGCCCGGACCGGGCTCGCGGTCAAGCCGAACACCCCCGTCGAGCGCTACCTCGACGATCTGCACCGTTTCGACCTGCTGCTGCTCATGACGATCGAGCCGGGCTTCGGCGGCCAGAAGTTCATGACCGAGGTCCTGCCGAAGATCACCGCGGCCCGCCGCCTGATCGACGAGCGTGGCCTGGACCTGTGGCTGCAGATCGACGGCGGGGTGAACGAGCAGACGATCGAGCAGGCCGCCGAGGCCGGGGTGGACGTGTTCGTCGCGGGGACGGCGGTCTTCGGCGCGGACGATCCCGGCGAGGCCGTCGAGAAGCTGCGCGCGCAGGCACTGCGCGCCGCCCCGCGGCTGACCGCGCCGTCGGGCCCGTCGCTCGGCTGAGCAGGGCCGCCAGCGTCCACCGCGGCGTCCTGGGCCCCCGAAGGATGACGTCGGTCACCGTTTGCGGGTAGGGCGTACTGCCCGTTCGTATGTCACACTTGGCGGAGTAACACCAGCAGCACGCGCGCTCCGGGGTCGGTGAAAATCCGAGCCGGCGGTGACAGTCCGCGACCCGTTCCCAGTAGCTGGGGGACGGCTGACCCGGTGGAATTCCGGGACCGACGGTGAAAGTCCGGATGGGAGGACGCGCGCGGGCCCGGGTGCTCACGGGCGGCCGCCTGCCGTCCGTGCGCGCGTGTCGGCGTTCGCCTGCCGGCAGGTCCCGCGTGGATGCCTGTCGCGAGCGGGGAGCGGTGCCCGGCACGAAGGGCGCGGGTCGGATGTTCACCGGCATCGTTGAAGAGCTTGGCGTCGTCACCGCCGTGGAGGTGCGCTCGGACTCGGCGGCGCTCACCATCGCCTGTCAGAGCGTTCTGGCCGATGCGGTCCACGGCGCCTCCATCGCCGTCAACGGCGTGTGTCTCACCGTCACCAGTCTGTCGCGGGACGAGACCGCCGCCGAGGATCACGCGAGCCGGGCCGGTCCGGCCGGCATGACCGGCGGCCCCACGGCGTTCACCGCTGATGTGATGCGGGAAACCCTGGTCCGTTCCGCGCTCGGCGCGCTCACTTCCGGCGACCCGGTGAACCTGGAACGGCCCGTCCGGCTGGCCGACCGGCTCGGCGGCCACCTCGTGCAGGGACACGTCGACGGCGTCGGCACCGTCGTCGACCGGCAGGTGGCCCCGCACTGGGAGATCGTCCGCATCGCCCTGCCCACCGGGCTCGACCGTTACCTCGTCGAGAAGGGCTCGGTCACGGTCGACGGCGTGAGCCTCACCGTCGTCGAGGTCGTCCCCGCCGGCGCTGACTCGCCGCCGACGTTCACCGTCAGCCTCATTCCCACCACCCTCGAGCACACCACGCTCGGCCGCCGCGCACCCGGTTCCCAGCTCAACATCGAGGTCGACGTGCTGGCCAAGTACGTCGAGAAACTGCAGGCCGGCGCCACCGACCCGAACGGACAACAGCGATGACCACATCCGCGGCCGGCACCCCCGCGACGTCCGGCGCACCCCTGACGAGCGTCGTTCCCCCGTCCGCGGCCCCTGCGTCCGCGGCCCCTGCGGCCGTGGCCGACCCCGCCGCGGCCCACCCGTCCGACGTGCGGCCGCGGGTCGCACCGGCGGACGTGGCCGAGGCGGCCAAGCAGGCCCACGGAGGCGAGGTGAGCTTCGCGACGATCGAGGACGCGCTCGCCGCCTTCGCCGCCGGGCAGGCCCTCGTCGTCGTCGACGACGCGGACCGGGAGAACGAGGGCGACCTGATCTTCGCCGCCGAGGCCGCCACCCCCGAACTCGTCGCCTTCATGACCCGTTACACCTCCGGCGTGATCTGCGTGCCGCTTGAGCCCGCGGACACCGACCGGCTCGAGCTCGAGCAGATGGTCCCGCGCAACACCGAGCGGATGGGCACGGCGTTCACCGTCACCGTCGACGCCCGCGACGGCGTGACCACCGGCATCTCCGCCGCCGACCGGGCCCGCACGATCCGGCTGCTCGCCGACCCGGCCACCGCCCCCGCCGACCTGCGCCGGCCCGGCCACATCTTCCCGCTGCGGGCCAAGGAGGGCGGCGTGCTGCGCCGGCCCGGCCACACCGAGGCCGCCGTGGACCTGGCCCGCCTCGCCGGCCTGCACCCGGCCGGTGCCATCTGCGAGATCGTCAACGACGACGGGACGATGGCGCGCCTGCCGGAGCTGGCCGCGTTCGCCCGCGAGCACGACCTGCCGCTGATCTCCATCGCCGACCTCATCGCCTACCGGCGCCGTGCCGAGAAGCAGATCGTCCGCGTCGCCGAGGCGTCGATCCCGACCCGCTACGGCCCGTTCCGGGCGGTCGGCTTCCGCAACATCATCGACGGCGTCGAGCACATCGCGCTCATCCGCGGCGACCTCGGCGACGGCGAGGACGTCCTCGCCCGGGTGCACAGCGAATGCCTCACCGGCGACGTCTTCGGCTCGCGGCGCTGCGACTGCGGCACGCAGCTCGACGCCGCCCTGCGCATGGTCGCCGCAGAGGGCCGCGGCGTCGTGCTCTACATGCGCGGCCACGAGGGCCGAGGCATCGGCCTCATGCACAAGCTGCGGGCCTACCAGCTCCAGGACGCCGGGCATGACACCGTCGACGCGAACCTCGCCCTCGGCCTGCCCGCCGACGCCCGGGACTACGGCACCGGCGCGCAGATCCTCGTCGACCTCGGCGTGCGCGGCATCCGGCTGCTGTCCAACAACCCGACGAAGCGGGCCGGGCTCGAAGGCTACGGCCTGCGCATCGTCGAGCTCATCGCGATGCCGGTCAACCACACCCCGGAGAACCTGCGCTACCTGACCACCAAGCGGGACCGGATGGGCCACGTGCTGCCCGGCCTGCCCCGCGCGGTCGGCGAGGACGAGCCGTCCGCCGGGCGCTGGACGCCGGCGCCCGCGTCAGCATCAGCACCGACGCGACTGCCCGCGGCCTCCGGCTGCGGCGCGGCGACCGGCGGCGCCGGTCTCGCCGGTGGTGCGCTCGCCGACGGCGATGCCCGGTGAGCGGGCTGGGTGCCCCCGCGGAGGTCCTCCCGCCGGCCGCCGGGGTACGCCTCGGGGTGGTCGTCACCCGCTGGCACGCCGAGATCACCGACGGGCTGCTCGCCGGGGCGCTGCGGGCGGCGCGGGACGCCGGGATCGTCGGCACGCCGACCGTCGTGCGCGTCGCCGGCGCGGTCGAGCTGCCGATCGTCGCCGCCGCCCTGGCCGAGCGGCACGACGCCGTCGTCGCGCTCGGCGTCGTCATCCGCGGCGGAACGCCGCATTTCGACTACGTCTGCCAGTTCGTCACCGCCGGCCTCGCCCGGGTCACCCTCGACGCGAAGGTTCCGATCGGCTTCGGCGTGCTGACCTGTGACAGCGTCGAGCAGGCCCGGGACCGCGCCGGGCTCGCGCAGTCCCGTGAGGACAAGGGCCGCGAGGCGACGCTCGCCGCGCTCGACACCGCCGCGGTACTGCGCGAGCTCGCCCTCGCCCGCTGACCCACGCCGGCCGGGGCCCTGCCGGCACACGACGGCCACCGCACCCCACCGGGGCGGTGGCCGTCCGCATCTCACATCACACCTACGGTGCGAGGCCGATCCGTCCTGGTGACATTGCCTCGGTATGGTGTTGCCATCGCATGGCGATTCGGAGTGGATCGGGTGTGCCGATGGTGTGTTCGCTGCTCCTGGGCCCGTTTTCGGCTGTCTGGATCACCGTGCGAGCCTTGTCGCGGCGGTGGGGACGCGAGACGGTGATGCCACTACGTGGCTGCTGTCTCGCTCTACGGCGTCGGCGCGCGGAGTCGGTCGGAGATGCGAGGGTGAGGTGGCGCGGATGGCAGGCCATGGAGGTCACGGCGGCGAGCGCCCCCAGCTCGACGATCCCTCCGGCGACGAACCCGACGAGCGCGCCACCGGCGACCGGTCGCCCGGCGCATCAGGCCAGGGCGGTGGCGACGCCCGGCCGGTCTCCCTGCTCGGCCTGCGCCTGACCGACACCCAGTCGCCGCGCAACGCGCTGGTCTCCCGCCGCTCCGCGCGGCCACGCCCGGCGGCCCCGCGCCCTGAGAGCCCCGCGGGCCAGTCGGAGGACCCCTACGGTGACAAGGCCGCCGCCACCGCGCGCGGCTCCGCCCGCCCCGGCACGGTCTCGCCGGGTGCGGAGATCGTTTCAAGATCGACGGTGCCGCCAGGTTCGACGGTGCCACCGGCCGGTGCCCGGCCGGTGGCCGGCAGCCCAGAGCCGGGCAGCCCAGAGCCGGGCAGCCCAGAGC
>NZ_JALKFU020000375.1 GCF_023242965.2 Frankia sp. AgKG'84/4 | reverse complement strand
CGGCGGCCCGGGCGACCCGGCCGCAACCGGCGCGGGACGACAAGGTGGTCGCCGCGTGGAACGGCCTGGCGATCGCGGCGCTCGCCGAGGCCGGCGCGCTGTTCGGCGAACCAGGGTGGATCAGCGCCGCCGAGGACGCCGCGGTGCTGCTGCGCGATGTCCACCTGGTGGACGGCCGGCTGCGCCGGACCAGTCGCGACGGTCGGGTCGGGTCGAACGCCGGTGTGCTGGAGGACTACGGCGACGTCGCCGAGGGGCTGCTCGCCCTGCACCAGGTGACCGGCGATCCGCTGTGGCTCACCCTGTCCGGCGAGCTGCTCGAGGTGGTCCAGGCCCGGTTCGCCGCGCCGGACGGCGGCTTCTTCGACACCGCGGACGACGCGGAGACGCTGCTGCGCCGCCCGCGCGACGATTCGGACTCGGCGACTCCATCCGGCCAGGCGGCGGCCGCGGGCGCGCTGCTCACCTACTCCGCGCTGACCGGTTCGATCGACCACCGACTGGCCGCCGAGCGGGCCGTGACCCGCTTCGCGCCGCTGCTCTCACGCGACGCCCGGTTCGCCGGCTGGGCCGGGGCGGTCGCGGAGGCGCTGGTGGCCGGGCCGGCGGAGGTCGCCGTCGTGGACAGCCCGGAACTGGAGCGGCTGGCCCGGCTCGGGACGGCTCCGGGCGCGGTGGTGGTGACAGGCGGTCCGCTGGCAGCCGGACGGGACAAGCCGGGGGTGTATGTATGCCGCCAGTTCGTCTGTGGCCTGCCCGCGTACACGGCTGCGGACGTTCGCAGCCAGCTGGGCGTGAAGGTCGCCACCTGAGGCGAAGGTGGCTTTCACTTGTGAGCAGGTAAGCGTGTAATCGTCGAGGCGCCGGCCTCCCGCCGGCCGCCCGGCCGAAGCCGATCGCTCCGGCCCAGTTCGGCAGGTCGGCCCCGCGGGCGGGTCCGGCCGGGGGACGGCGAGGAGACGCGACATGTCCGCTCCGCGAGTGCGAGGCTACGGCAGGCCGGGGGACCGGTCCGAGGGAATCCCCGCGCATGACGCACCGGACTGGTTCGCCGCGCGTATCCCGGCCGACTGGTTCGACGGGCCGCCTCGCGTCGTCGTGGATCGCGACGAGATCACCGTGGTCGGCGAGCTCGCCGACGACGCTGACCCGCGCGCCGGCGACGGTGGTGCAGACGGCGACGAGACGGCCCGGATCAGGGCGTTCCGGGAACGCACCCGCGACGAGCGGATCAGCCTCGCCACCGATGCCGAGCACCGCTACGGCCGCAAGGTCGCCTGGGGCGTGACGGCGGGCCGCACCAGCGAGCTGTTCACCGTGCTGTCCGTGCCCGTGATGACCAGGCTGCGCCAACCCGAACGCCAGGTGCTCGACACCCTCGTCGACTCCGGGGTCGCCCGCAGCCGCAGCGAGGCGCTGGCCTGGTGCGTTCGGCTCGTCGGCGAGAACGCCGACACCTGGCTGCGCCAGCTCCGCGAGGCCATGGAACAGGTCGAGAAGATCCGCTCCGAGGGCCCCGGCCTCTGACCACCGCGCACCCCCGCCGCTCTGGTGGTCCCTCCACGCGCGGACCTACCGGGCCGAAGCGTATGGGGTGACCTCAGTAGATGGCGAACATCAGGGCGAGGTAGTGGCAGAGCGCGGCCACGAGGGTGAAGGCGTGGAACACCTCGTGGTAGCCGAAGACCGTGGGTGAGGGATTCGGGCGGCGGGTGGCGTAGACGACGGCGCCGATGCTGTAGCAGACGCCGCCGACCAGCAGCAGCACCATCGAGGCGATGCCGGCGCGATGTGCGAGCTGCGGGATCACGAACACGGCGACCCAGCCGAGCGCGATGTACAGCGGCACGATCAGGTATCGCGGCGAGTGCAGCCAGACCATACGCAGCGTCACGCCGAGTGCGGCGCCGATCCAGACGACGGCCAGGACGACCCGGGCTGTCGCGGGGCGCATCGCTATTAGGGCAAAAGGGGTATATGTCCCGGCGATGAAAACAAAGATCATGGAATGGTCGAGGCGTTTCATCAGCGCCCTGGCGCGTGACGTCGACCACATCGTTCGGTGGTACAGCGCACTGGTTCCGAAGAGCGCGGCAATGCTCAGCGCATAAATCGCCACACCTAGCCGGGCACGGAGCGTGGTGGCCAAGGCTACCGCGAGGAGGCCGAGTGCGAGACTTACCGGGAATGCTCCCGCATGTAGCCATCCCCGCATGCGTGGTCGCACCAGGTCACGTGGGTGGATCGAGCTGTTCGCCTGCGAAGGCCGGGCGGGCTGCTGGGTGTGGGAAGCCACGCTCAGGACGATAACCCGGGGGATACGGCGACCACGAGCTGGAGTCACCCAAGGGCGGTCCGTCGGTACCGGTGCGTGATGGATCCGACGCTTCTGCCCGCTCGCTATCGCGCGACTGCGGGCGGAACGCGCGGTACAGTCTAATGATCCTGATCGCGGCCTCGAACTGCCTCTGTGCCGGCTTTTGTCGAAGCGTGAACGAGTAAGTTCAAGTGTTGAAGTGGGCACAACCAACAGGGCGAGAACGCGGCGGGTTTCGACTCGACCGGAGGTGTGAGCTGTGACGACCGCGGCACAGATTCCGGGGCTGGAAACGGCCCCCACGAAGCACGCCAGGCTGGTCGCCTGGGTGCGTGAGATCGCCGAACTCACCCAGCCGGAACGGGTTGAGTGGTGTGATGGGTCGGAGGCTGAGTTCGATCGGCTGACCAGCCTCCTGATCGAGAAGGGGACCCTGTCCCGGCTGAGCGACGAGAAGCGTCCGAACAGCTTCTACGCGGCCTCGGACCCCAATGACGTCGCCCGGGTGGAGGACCGTACCTACATCTGTTCGGAGAAGCCCGAGGACGCCGGTCCGACGAACAACTGGATGGACCCGGCAGAGATGCGGGTCAAGCTCCAGGGCCTGTTCGCGGGGTCGATGCGTGGGCGCACGATGTATGTCGTCCCGTTTTGCATGGGGCCGCTTGGGTCGCATATCTCGGCGCTTGGCGTCGAAATCACCGACTCGCCCTACGTCGTCATCTCCATGCGCACGATGACGCGAATGGGCGCGGCTGCACTCGAACAGCTTGGCGATGATGGTTTCTTCGTTCCCGCGGTGCACTCACTGGGCGCCCCGCTCGAGGCCGGCGCGGTTGATGTTCCGTGGCCGTGCAACACCACGAAGTACATCACGCACTTCCCGGAATCCCGGGAGATCTGGTCCTACGGATCGGGTTATGGCGGGAACGCGCTACTCGGTAAGAAATGCTACGCCCTGCGTATCGCGTCCGTTATGGCGCGTGATGAGGGCTGGCTCGCCGAGCACATGCTCATCCTGAAGCTCACCTCGCCCGCGGGCAAGGTCCACTACATTGCGGCGGCCTTTCCGTCGGCCTGCGGGAAAACCAATCTCGCGATGCTCATTCCCACCCTGCCCGGGTGGAAGGCGGAGACTGTCGGTGACGACATCGCCTGGATGCGGTTCGGTGAGGATGGCCGGCTCTACGCGGTCAACCCCGAGGCCGGGCTCTTCGGCGTCGCCCCCGGCACCGGCGAGCAGACCAACCCGAACGCGATCGAGACGCTGTGGGGCAACGCGGTCTTCACGAACGTCGCCCGCACCGACGACAACGACATCTGGTGGGAGGGCCTGACCAAGCAGCCGCCGGCGCACCTGACCGACTGGCGGGGCCGCGACTGGACGCCGGCCTCGACCGAACCCGCCGCCCACCCCAACGCCCGCTTCACCGTGCCCGCCGGCCAGTGCCCGACGATGGCGCCCGAGTGGCAGGACCCGAACGGCGTGCCGATCTCGGCGATCCTGTTCGGCGGCCGCCGCGCGACCGCGGTGCCCCTGGTCACCGAGGCACCCGACTGGCGGCGCGGGGTCTTCTTCGGCTCGATCGTGGCCTCCGAGACGACCGCCGCGCAGGCCGGCGCGATCGGCAAGCTGCGCCGCGACCCGTTCGCCATGCTGCCCTTCTGTGGCTACAACATGGCCGACTACTTCGCCCACTGGCTGTCCATCGGCGAGAAGTCGGACCAGGCCAAGCTGCCCAAGATCTACTACGTGAACTGGTTCCGCAAGAGCGCCGAGGGCAAGTTCCTCTGGCCCGGCTTCGGCGACAACAGCCGCGTGCTGGCCTGGATCGTGGGCCGGCTGGAGGGCGAGGCCGAGGGCGTGGAGACGCCGCTCGGCGTGCTGCCGACGAAGGCCGCCCTGCCCACCGCCGGCCTCGACATCACCGACGCCGACCTGGACGCGCTGCTCACCGTTGACGTCGAGGTGTGGAAGCAGGAGGCCGAGCTGATCCCCGAGCACTACCAGACCTTCGGCGACCGGCTTCCCGCCGCGCTCTGGGCCGAGCACGAGGCCCTGATCAGCCGCCTCGGGGCCTGACCCTGCGGGCGCACGAGGACCTGACGGCCCACGGCTGAGGCCATCTCGCCACCGCGGTCCGTGTCGGACGACCATTACCGTCGTCCGACACGGGCTGCGGTGCGTCCGGACGCCTTCGTGCGGCCAGGCCCGGGACCGGTCGCGGTCGCGCACCGTCACGGCGGACTGGCGACCGTCCACCCATCCCGGGGCCGATTACCACCCCGCCCGCGACGGGTGGGACCGGACGGCTGCATCTTCAGGCGAAACAGGCTTGTAATGCCGAGGTTTTTGGAGAATCACCGGCATCTGGTCGTCAGATCTTTGGTGGATGGCGCCGGAGAGCCGACCGGTCGCCCTATCTGGCCCGGTGGGGACATCCGATCGGTGGAACACTCCGTCGGTGCGTGCACACGCCATCCGATCCGTCCTTCCCCAACTGTTCCACCCGGGTTTCCCGTGAGTGCGGGACTGTTGGCCGTGTTTCCAGAAGGCTTCGTCGGGTAGCCCCCGGGCATCCGGTGGTGTCCGGCGGGGGCGGCACGGTCCGCGGCGGTGTCCGGCGAATCCGTCATCGCGAATCGGGCCATCCACCGGCTCCGGTCGACCTGGCGCTGCGGCGGGGCCATGTGCCGCGACCGATCGCTTCTTAGGCGTCCCTAACTTTTTGGTTTTCGCCGACGGAACTCCCGCGGCAGTCGCCTCGGCCCCGCCGCCGCCCGCCCCTGCTGCTCCGGGCACATTGGGCGGGGCCATGACGGGCGGCCCTCGTCGGGGGCCTCGCTGGGCGGGCTGTGTCGGGGCCCTGGCCGGGTCGGGGCCGGGC
>NZ_JALKFU020000374.1 GCF_023242965.2 Frankia sp. AgKG'84/4 | reverse complement strand
CCACACGCTCGCGCCGCGGCGCGCGGCCAGCGGCGGGCTCGACCTGGACCGCACCCTCGCCGGCGTCGGCGAGCTGGTCGAGGTCGGCGTCACCGAGGTGTCCGTGCCGGTCGCGGCGTTCGTGTCCGATCCGGACGCGGCGCCGGGCTGGGTCGCCGACCTGGGCGGCCGGTGGGAGAAGCTGTGGACGTGATCGTCCCCGGCGAGCGGCCGGGCCCGGTCGCCGGCCGTTCCCAGGGTGACCCCGGTGACCGGCTGGCGCTGCGCGACCTGGTCGAGTGCTACGCCGGCGCAATCGACGCCCGTGACGTCGACCTGTTCGTCTCGCTGTTCACCGCCGACGCCGTCATCGAGGTCCACCGGGCTGACCGGCCCGGCAGCGGTGTTCGCCGGCGCCGAGGCGCTCGCGACGCTCCCCGGCGCCGCGACGCTGGCGGACCTGGTGCGGGCCCTCGACGCCCGCTACCCGCAGACGTTCCACCTGGTCGGCAACCACCGCGCGCGGGTCATCGGCGACACCGCGACGACCGAGACCTACTGCCTGGCCCACCACCTGCACGCGGCCGCCGACGGCACACCGACCGACCTGCGGATGCTCGTGCACTACGCCGACGCCACCCGGCGCGGACCGGACGGCGTCTGGCGCTTTCACCGCCGCGTCATCACAGCGAAGTGGCAGTCCCCGCACCCGGTCGACGCCAGCGTGCTCGATGCCGCCGGCCGCCCACCCGAACAGTCTGACCAGCAGATTCACGTCCAGGAGAGGTGATCATGGGCACGGTTGGACGGGCGAACGGCGATCGTCAGCGGCGCCGGGCAGGGAATCGGCCGGGGCATCGCCCTCGCGCTGGCCGCCGAGGGCGCCTCGGTGACCATCGCGGAGCTCAACGCCGACAACGCCCGCTCGGTCGCCGCCCACCCGCCCAACCCGCGTGACAATCATGAAGGATTCACTGTGCCCAGGGGTCGACTCGATGGGCTGCGCGCCCTGGTCATCGGCGGCGGCAGCGGCCTCGGGCTCGCCGCCGCGACGATGCTCGCCCGCGACGGCGCCGTCGTCACCATCGCCGGGCGCACCGAGACGAAACTGGCCGACGCCGCGGCCAGGCTCGCCGATGACGGACTCGTGATCGGCACGGCCCGCTGCGACACCCTCGTCGCGGACGACGTCGCCCGCGCGGTCGAGACCGCAGCCGGCGGCGCCGACGGCCAACTCGACATCGCGGTCACCGTTCCCGGCGGCGGGTCCTTCGCACCCGTCCTCGACTACGCTCCGGACCAGTTCAGCAGCGAGGTCGACCTGAACGTCCGCCCCGCCTACCTGCTGATCAAGTACGCCGGGGCGGCGATGACCGGCGGCGGGTCGATCGTCGCGACGTCGTCGACCGCTGCCGCGTTCCCCACCCGCAACCTCGCCAGCTACGGCGCGGGCAAGGCCGCGGTCGACGCGCTGGTCCGCATCGCCGCCGACGAACTCGGCGTCCGCAACATCCGGGTCAACTCGGTCCGTCCCGGACTCACCCGCACAGACAGCACCGTCGGCCTGTTCGCCAACCCCGCCGCGTGCGCCGCCTTCCTCGCCAACCAGCCGCTGGGACGGCACGGCGAGGCCGACGACACCGCCGCGGCGATCCGCTTCCTCGCCGGGCCCGAGGCCAGCTGGGTCACCGGCCAGCATCTCGCCGTCGACGGCGGCCACACCCTGCGCAGCTTCCCCGACCTGCTGGCGCTGCACCCCTCCGGCACGACCTGACGCGCTGCCGCCCGCCGCCCCGCCCTGCCCTGACCCGCCCTGACCCGCCCTGACCTGACGGTGGCAGCGCGGGCGTTGGCGGGCGCTGACGGCATGGTGACGGCCTGGTGACGGCGGGCGGTGACGGCGGGCGGTTTAGCCCTCGCGGCGGGGGTACCTGCCCATCGTCCGAAGCCGGCCCCGGGATCGGGGCCGGCGTCCGCGATGCCTGCCCCGCCAGCGCGGACGGCCCCAAGCCGCTGCGAGGGAGACATGACCTTCTACGACCCGGTTGAGTCGGCTTTCTACTCGTGGTGCGTCGAACGGCTGATCACCACCGCGGACCTGCGCCCGTACACCGCGCGGGGGGTCGTCGAACTGGGCGCGGGCAGCGGTCGGCCCGTGATCGAGGCGGTGCGGCGCGCCGAGTCGACGATCCCGATCCGCGGCTTCGAACACGACCCGCGGGCCTACCGGACGGCGCGGCGCATGGTGGACCTCAAGGGTCCCGCCACCTACACGGTCGAACTCGGAGACTTCTTCGCGAACGCCGAGACCGCACCGGAATGCTGCGTCATCGCCAATCCGCCGTACCTGCCCGCGCGCGGGCCCGGCCCCGATCTGTACGGCGGCCGGGACGGCGCGGAGGTGACCTGCCGGCTGCTCGGTGGCCGCTTCGAGCTGGTCATGCTCATGGTCTCCTCGATCGCCGACCCCCTCGGCGTGCTCGCGCAGGCCGCCGCCCGCGGCTACCGCCTCCTCGACTGGTCCGTGCGGCCGATCCGGTTCGGCCGCCACTGCCGCGAACCGGAGGTGTGGCGCCGCCTCGAGGTACTCGCCGGCGCCGGGGAGGCGTTCTACGGGCCGGACGAGTACCTGCTCGCCGGCATCACCTGGCTGCGCGACGACGGTGCCAGCGGGGATGCCCTGCCCGGAGCGGACCCGGCGGTGCTCGCGCGGGTCCTGTGCGCCGGCGACGCTGTGGTCGCGGCATGACGACCCCCGAGCCCGCCGTCGGGCCCGGGGCCGCAGTCACATACGGCTGCGTGCTCAGCCCCGCCGAGCTGGCACCACGAGCGCTGCCACAGCCGCGCGGCACGCTCAGCGCCTTCCTCGCGGACATGCTCGGCGGCCCGGTCCGCACGCTGGAGCATCCGCCCGGCCCGGATGACGACGCCCTGTTCGGCGAGGACGGCGCCCTCGCCCTCTACTGCCTGTACGAGCTGCACTATCGCGGGTTCGCGGGCGTCGCGGACGGCTGGGAATGGGAGCCATCCTTACTGCGGCTGCGCCGCGACCTCGAGGACGACCTCGACGCCCGGCTGCGCCGCGAGATCGCCGCCGCGGACCTCGCGATGACGGCGCCGCCCAGGCGGGAACCCGCGGCCTGGATCGGCGACGCGCTGCGCGAGCTCGTCGACGCCCCGGGCGGCCCGTCGGTGTCGCGCCACCTCGCCGAACGCGGCTCGCTGGAGGAGTTCCGCGAGTTCGCGATCCACCGGTCGCTGCTGCAGCTCAAGGAGGCCGATCCGCATTCCTGGGCGATCCCGCGGCTGCGCGGCGCGGCAAAGGCCGCCCTCGTCGAGATCCAGGCCGACGAGTACGGCGACGGCGTCCAGCGCGACATGCACCAGACGCTGTTCGGCCTGACCATGCGGACCCTCGGCCTGGACCCCTCCTACGGCGCGTACCTCGACCGGGTGCCGGCCGCGACGCTCGCTACCGTCAGCCTCCCCAGCTACCTGGGGCTGCACCGGGCGCACCGCGGCGCGCTCGTCGGCCACCTGGCCGTGTTCGAGATGACCTCGGTGGCACCGATGAGCGCCTACAGCGCGGCGCTGCGCCGTCATGGCCTGCCGCCGGCGGCGCGCCTGTTCTTCGACACCCACGTCGTCGCCGACGCCCACCACCAGGGTGTCGCCGCCGACAGCCTCGCCGCCGGGCTGGTCCGCGACGAGCCAGCCCTCACCGACGACCTGCTCTTCGGCGCCCGCGCGGCGATGGCGCTGGAGGACCACGCCGCCCGGCCCATCCTCGCGGCCTGGGAAGCCGGCGACTCCTCGCTGCGCTGACCGAGCCGGGCCCGCCCGACCGGCGACGAGGCTATTTGAAGCCGGCGACCGGGTGTGGGGTGTAGGGCTTCTCGAGCTGGGCGACGTCGTCGTCGGTCAGCTCGAGATCCAGCGCGGCGATCGCGTCATCGAGGTGACCGAGCTTCGTCGCGCCGATGATGGGCGCGGCGACACCAGGATGACGCAGCACCCAGGCGAGAGCGATCTGGGCCGGCGGGACGGATCGGTCGGCGGCGATGCGTGCGACCTCGTCGACGATCTGTCGGTCGGACTCCTGGTAGAGCATGCGGCCGAACTGGTCGGTCTCGCCGCGGGCGGTCGTCGCGTCCCAGGGGCGGGTGAGGCGTCCGCGGGCCAGCGGGCTCCACGGGATCACCCCGATGCCCTGGTCCGCGCACAGCGGGAGCATCTCCCGCTCCTCCTCGCGGTAGATCAGGTTCAGGTGGTTCTGCATGGTCGCGAACCGGGTCCAGCCGTGCGCGTCGGCGAGGTACAGCGCCTTGGCGAACTGCCAGGCGTGCATGGACGACGCGCCGAGGTAGCGGGCCTTGCCGGCCTTCACCACGTCGTGCAGCGCCTCGAGGGTCTCCTCGATCGGGGTGTCCGGGTCGAACCGGTGGATCTGGTAGAGATCGACGTAGTCGGTGCCGAGGCGGCGCAGGCTCGCGTCGATCTCCGCGAAGATCGCCTTGCGGGACAGGCCGGCGCCGTTCGGGCCGGGACGCATCCGCCCGTGCACCTTCGTCGCCAGCACGATCTCGTCGCGGTCGGCGTACTTCGCCAGCGCCCGGCCGGTGATCTCCTCGCTGCTGCCGTCGGAGTACACGTTCGCCGTGTCGAAGAAGTTGATGCCGGCCTCGATCGCCCGGCGAAAGAACGGCTGCGACGCGTCCTCGTCGAGGGACCACTCGTGCGCGCCACGGCGGGGGTCGCCATAACTCATACAGCCGAGACAGATGCGAGAGACGTCCAGGCCGGTCGAGCCGAGCTTCACGTACTGCACCGTGCAACCTCCTCTGGCCCACGTAGGACATGACCACCGTATGGCACCCGGGCCCACCGGGACGACCCGCACGGGGCCCCGCGCCGGGCCATCTGTCGCGCCGTCCAAAGGGGCGGTGTCCGGTGGCCGACGCCGCGACCGACCGCTCACAGCGATCACACAGGAGCGGCACAGCCGGCTCGCAACCGCCCGGCCGACCGTGTGCTCATGACACCGCCGCAGGCCAGCTCGACGACACCGGCCAGCTCGACGACACCGGCCAGCTCGACGACACCGGCCAGCTCGACGACACCGGCCAGCTCGACGACACCGGCACGTTCGAATGCCACGGGGAGCTCGACCAGCACCACGCGCGGCCCGGCCCCGGCACGCCCCCACCGGCGCGGCACACCGGGCCGAGC
>NZ_JALKFU020000373.1 GCF_023242965.2 Frankia sp. AgKG'84/4 | reverse complement strand
GCGCACCGCGCCGCCGCTCATCCACGTCTGGCGGGACGCGCTGGTCGAGCCGGCGCTGCCGACGGCGGTGTCCGCGGGCGCCAGCACGACGCGTTCGACGCCGAGCTCGGTGCGGGCGATCTGCCCGGCGACGGTGACGAATCCCTGGCCGACCTCCGCGCAGGCGCTGTGCACCCGCACCCGTGGCGTGCCGTCCTCGTCGAGGTCGAGGCGCACGCGCGCCATCGCGGAGTCGTCGAACCCCTCGGAGAACAGCAGGTTCTTGTAGCCCAGGGCGTAGCCGACTCCCCGGCGGACCCGGCGGGCGTCGGCGCCGGCCGGCAGGCCGCCCGGCAGCGACAGCTCGCTGCCGGGTGCCGGCGGCGGGGGTAGTGGGCGGGCCGCCACCAGCTGGATGAGTTCGCGGGCGGGCAGTGGACCACCGAGCACCTGGCCGGTCGGCAGCACATCTCCCGGTCGCAGGGCGTTACGGACCCGCAGGTCGACGGGGTCCAGGCCGAGCGCGTCAGCCAACCGGTCCAGCTGGGCCTCGTGGCCGATGCTTACCTGGGGGACGCCGAATCCGCGCATGGCCCCGCAGGGCGGGTTGTTGGTGCGGACGGCGACCCCGTGCAGTCGGGCGTGGGCGACCCGGTAAGGCCCGGCGGCGTGGGTCACCGCGTTCGCGAGCACCGCCGGGGAGGACGACGCGTACGCGCCGCCGTCGAAGATCAGCCGGGCGCGCACGCTGACCAGCTCGCCCTGACGGGTGGCGGTGTGGCGGAACCACATCCGGGCGGGGTGGCGGTGGGGATGGCCCAGGAAGGACTCGACCCGGTCGTAGGCGATGCGGACGGGCGCGTGGGCCGCCCGGGCCAGCAGCGCGCCGTGGATCTGCAGGGTGATGTCCTCACGTCCCCCGAACGCACCCCCCACCCCGGCCAGGGTGAGGCGGACCAGTTCCTCGGGCAGCCCCAGGCAGGCGGCGACCTGCTCACGGTCCGAGTGCAGCCACTGGGTGGCGACCCTCAGGTCGACGCCGCCGTCCGCGACCGGGGTGACCAGCGCCGACTCCGGGGCCAGGAAGGCCTGGTCCTGCATGCCGACGCGGTAGGTGTCCTCGACGGCGACCGGCCCGTCGGCCCAGGCTCCGCCGTGGTGGATGTCGATCTCACGGTAGAGGTTGCCGGCGGGGTGCAGCGCCTCGGCCCCCGGGTCGAGGACGCGCTCCGGGTCGGTCCCGGCGCGCAGCGGTTCGTAGTCCACCTCGATGGCCGCGAGCGCGCGGCGGGCGGTCGCCGCGTCGACGGCGGCGACCGCGGCGACGGGCTCGCCGGCGTAACGCGTCTCGGTCGCCGCGAAGACCGGCTGGTCGGCGACGATCAGCCCGTAGGTGGCCACGCCGGGGACGTCGGCCGCTGTCACCACGGCGGCGACGCCAGCCAGCCGACGGGCCGCAGCGGTGTCGATCCGCGCGATGCGGGCCCGCGGGTGCGGCGAACGCAGGGTCCGTCCGTGCAGCATGCCCGGCACGCGCAGGTCCCCGGCATACGGGAAAACGCCGTTGACCTTGTCTGGCCCGTCCGGGCGACGCACCGACTGGCCGATACCGTGCCGCACCCCTCACCCCCCGACCGGATGGGTGGGGGGCTCCCGGCGCGCGGGGAGCATGCCCCGTTCGCGCTGCACGGCCCGGATCGCGGCGAGGATGCGCCCGTAACCGGTGCACCGACAGATGTTGCCGGCCAGTGCTTCGCGGATCTCCTCGTCGTCCGCGTCCGGCCGCCGGGTGAGCAGATCAGTCACCGCGACGACGAACCCGGGAGTGCAGAAGCCGCACTGCACCGCGCCCTCGGCGAGGAACATCGCCCGCACCGCCCGGGCCAGCCCCACCGCGCCGAGCCCGGCGACGGTGACCACCCGGGCGCCGTCGGCATCGGCCGCGAGCACCGTGCACGACGCGGCGAGCCGGCCGTCGAGCAGCACCGAGCAGGCCCCGCACCTGCCCTGTTCGCACGCGTCCTTCACCGACGTGACCCCGAGGGTGTCCCGCAGCACGGTGAGCAGCGAGTCGCCCAGCCCGGCGCCGACCACCGCCCGCGTGAAGCCGTCGATGTTCAGCTGGTAGCTCTCCCCGGCGGCCGTCACGACGCGCCGTCCCGATCGGTGCGCGGGTGCAGGCAGCGGGCCAGCGCCCGCCCGGCGAGCACACCGGCCGCGTGCCAGCGATAGTCCGCCGACTCCCCCGGCCGGACCGGCAGCGCCGGGCCGATGCCGGCGACCGCCTCGACGACCAGGTCACCGAAGCGCCGGACGGCCGGCGCGGGGATCGTCCCGGTGGTCCAGTCGACCTCGCCGACCGCGTAGCTCTCAGCCCCGCCCATCCGGGCCGGCAGGTGCCCCACTCCGCCTATCGCGCAGGCGACGCGGTGGCGCACCCGATCCACCACCAGGGCACAGGACACGATGGCAGGGTAGGCGGCCTGCCGGCCACCGATCTTGACGTAGACCTGTGGACCCCCCGGCCGGGCCAGTCGCACCGCGGTGATCAGGCTGTCCGCCGCGAGGGGGTCGGCGAGGAAGCGCTCCAGCGGCCGCCGCCGCAGGCCGCGTGGTGACGCGGTGAGGACCTCGGCGTCGGCGGCGGTCAGATAGGTCAGCAGGTCCCCGGCCGGCCGTGCCGAGCCGAGCGCCCCGCCGACGGTGCCGGTGTTGCGGATCTGCGCGGATCCGACGACCCGGGCGGCGCGGGCCAGCCCAGGCGCCAGGGACCAGCCCACCAGGTCCGTATAGGTCACCCCCGCGCCGATCGTCAGGCTGTCGGCGCCGGCGCCGCGCACGCGCAGTTCGAGCACCCGGCGCAGCGCGACGACCGCGTCCGCGACCCGCTCGCCGGAGCGCAGCGCGGGCACCAGGTCCGTCCCGCCGGAGAGCAGGGCGACCACATCGCCGGACTCCCGCGCCACGGCCAGCATCTCCACCGCCTCACCGACACCCCGCGGCCGAAACATCCGCGACGCGGCGCCCCCGGCCACCGTCAACGAGAGCCTCCCGCGAACCGGCGCCGGGCGGACGAACGCTGCATGGCAACCGACCCTAGAGGCGGAAAGTTACGTTGATGTTCGACGAGGCGGTCGCCGCGTGATCCCGCCTGATCGGGCCAGCGGCCCAGGCCACGCGAGTCCGCGCGCACCGGGCTCGCCGCCCCGGCGCCCGCGTCGGCTCGGGGCCGGGCCGGGGCATCCGGTCGCGGCGGCCCGAGCACAGGCTGACAATAGGTTTTCCCGCCCCGCGGTGCTGACGCCCGGTGCGCCGGCCAGCGGTGGCGCTGGCCTGCGACCGAACAGAGGTGCTCCGAGGTATGCCACGTCGCCTGCGCAACACGACCTCCGCGCTGCGTCACGGCTGGCATCCGGTGGCCCGCTCGGAGGAGGTGCGCGACGAGCCGGTGGCCGTCCGCCTCCTTGGCCAGCCGTGGGCCCTGGCCCGGTTGGACGGAGCGCTGGCCGCCTTCGCCGACCGCTGCCCGCACCGGCTGGCGCCGCTGTCCGCGGGCCGGGTCGACGGCCAGGAGATCGTCTGCGCCTATCACGGCTGGCGGTTCGTCGCCTCCGGTGAGTGCACGGCGGTGCCCGCTCTCGGTGCCGCAGTGCCCGCCCCCAGACGGGCCAGGGCGGTCGCCGCGTGGGGGGTCACCGAACGGCACGGGCTGGTCTGGCTCGCCCCGGCGGAACCCGTCGCCGACCTCATCGAACTGCCCGAGGCCGACCAGGGCGAGTTCGACTCCGTCTGGCTCACCCCGGTGCGGTCCTCGGCCCCCGCCGGGCTGCTCGCCGACAACTTCCTCGACACCGCGCACTTCCCGTTCGTGCACGCCGCCACGATCGGCGCCGGTGAGGACACCGTCGTACCGCCCTACCGGGTCACGCCGGACGGCGCCGGCTTCACGGTCCGGATGGAGCAGGAGGTGGCCAATCCGGAGGATCCCCTGGTCTCGACGGGGGAGCATCCGCTGATCCAGCGCCGCTGGTCGACCTACTGGTACCAGCCGCCGTTCATGCTCCGGCTGCGACTGGAGTATCCCGACGCCGCCGCCACGAACACGATCCTGTTCTGCCTGCAGCCGGAGGACGATCGGTCCACCCGGATCTACACCCGCCTGCTGCGCGACGACCTCGGCGGGGACGAGACGCGAATCGCGCAGGCCGCCCGGTTCGAGCAGGCCGTTCTGGACGAGGACCTCGCCCTGCAGGAACGCTTCGGCCTCGACGGCCTGCCCCTGCCCGGCAGCGAGTCCCACACCGGCGCGGAGTCGCACACCGGCGCCGAGTCGCACACCGGCGCCGAGCCCCAGCCTGGCGAGGAGGTCAGCATCCGCGCCGACGCTGCCGGTGTCGCGCTGCGGCGAGCCCTCGCGGCCCTCGTCGACAGGGTGCGCGATGCGGCATCGGGTGACGCAGGATATCCGACAGTCCCCGACGCGTCGGCCGTGGTCACGAGCCCGTAAGCGCTCCTACCATGGAGATCGGGACGCGGCCGGGAGGCGTGAAACATGGCGCGACGGGAAGGCCCGGTCATCGACGGGGCGGGATGGGCGGATCTCGACCCGCGGGAGTTCGCGCGGTTCCGGCGGCTGGTCAGCGCGCTGGGCCGGCGGGCGGACGCGACATTGACCGCGTTGACGGACCGCGAGCTCGCCCACGCCCTGGGCGTGGTCCGACTGGGCGACGCGGGGAGCGGGGTCGCGGAGGATGCCGGTGACGCGGCCGGCGACGGGGCCGGGGCCGATCGGCCCGTCGCGTTGCTGCCGGAGGCGCTGCTGCTGTTCGGCCGCCCGGCGGCGATCCGCTGGTTCGTGCCGCACCATGAGGCGTCGATGCAGGTCCTGAGCGGCGCCGGCGCGCAGGCGAGCGACTTCTTCCACTGGCCGCTGTTCCGCCTGGCCGAGGAACTGCTGGCCCGCTTCCGTGCGCGCAACGGCAGCCAGACGGTCCGTTACGAGCTGGTCCGGGTGGCCGTGCCCACCTGGTCGGAGCAGGCGTTCCGGGAGCTGCTGACCAACGCCCTGGTCCATCGGGACTACGCGGTGCCAGGTGTGGTCCATGTCCGCTGGCGCGAGGGAGCGGTCGAGGTCAGCAACCCGGCTCGCCCGGGTACCGGGACGCGCCCCGCCACACCATCGGCGCGTACGAGGACCTTGGCATGGAGGTCGTCGGTACCGGCTACGAGTTCGCCCACAAGGA
>NZ_JALKFU020000372.1 GCF_023242965.2 Frankia sp. AgKG'84/4 | reverse complement strand
GTGCTGCGGCGCGAGCTCGGCGCCGGTGACCTCGCCCGCACCGGTGTCGGCCGCCACGGCCTCGAACGGGCGCTGCTGCGGCAGCGTGCTGGGGATCACCCCGGTCGGGCGGCCGGGTGCGAGGTAGACCCAGCCGGCCTGCCGCCATCGATCCCCGTCGAGGGCGTGCCGGGCGTCGACCACCACCTTGCGGCGCACCAGCGCGCCGAGCCACACCGGGTCGAGTTCGGCGAACTGGCGCCACTCGGTAAGCAGCACGACCGCGTCGACGTCCGCGGCGACGCCGTCGACGGACTCGCTGTAGGCGACCCCGGGCAGCGAGCGGCGAGCGTTGTGGGTCGCCACCGGATCGACGACGATCACTTCGGCACCGGTACGGGCCAGCAGATCAGCGACGGCCAGCGCCGGGGAGTCGCGCACGTCGTCGGAGTTCGGCTTGAAGGCGGCGCCGAGTACCAGCAGTCGGCGCTCGGCCAGGGTGCCGTCCAGCGCGGCGGCGACCAGCTCGACGACCCGGTCACGGCGCCGGTTGTTGATCTCGTCGATCTCGCGCAGGAACCGCAGCGCGACCCCGACGCCGAGTTCGTCGGCCCGCGCCTGGAACGCGCGGATGTCCTTGGGCAGGCAGCCACCGCCGAACCCGACCCCCGGGCGCAGGAAGTTGCCGCCGATGCGCACGTCGTGGGACAGCGCCTCGGACAGGGTGAGCACATCGGCGTCCACCGCCTCGCAGACCTCGGCCATGGCGTTGATGAACGAGATCTTCGTGGCGAGGAACGAGTTCGCCGCGGTCTTGACGAGCTCGGCGGTCGGGTAGTCCGTCACGATCACCGGCACGCCCTGGGCGATCACCGGGGCGAACGCGGCGCGCAGCGCCCCCTCCGCGGCCGGCGAGGCCACCCCGAACACGAGCCGGTCGGGGTGCAGCGTGTCGGCGACGGCGAAGCCCTCGCGCAGGAACTCGGGGTTCCACGCGAGCTGCACGCCACCGAGGACGCGGACGATGTCGGCGTCCAGCGGCGTCGCGGGACCGGTGCCGGCCGCGTCGGCGGGAACGGCCGCGCCGGCGTCGACGACCTCGGCGACCGGATGGTTCGCCGGGGCCAGCCGGGCGAGGGTGCGGGCGATGCCGGCGGCCGTCCCGGCGGGCACCGTGGATTTGCCGACGACCAGGCACGGCCGGCGCAGCAGGGGCGCGAGCCGCTCGATTGCCGCGTTGAGGTGGCTGAGGTCCGCGCCGAGACCGTCCGCACGCTGCGGGGTGCCGACGCAGACGAAATGCACGTCGCCGAAGTCCGCGATCTCCTCGAACGAGGAGGTGAACCGCAGCCGCCCGGAATCGAGGTTCGACCGCAACAGGTCGGCGAGGTCAGGCTCGTAGAACGGGATGTCGCCGGCGGACAGCCGCTCGATCTTCGAATCGTCGACGTCCACTCCCAGTACCTCGAAGCCAAGCTCGGCCATACAGACCGCGTGCGTGGCGCCGAGATACCCCGTGCCGATGACCGTCAGGCGCGGCCGGGGCCCGGTGCCCGCCGCAGATCCATGGCTGTCCGACGTGCTCATCAGACTCCCTTTTCGTCGTCGTACCCCGCGGGGTTGAGGCGCTGGAACTCCCAGGCGTCTCGACACATCTGCGCGACCCCGCTGCGCGCGGTCCAGCCGAGCGCCTCGCGGGCGAGCGTCGCGTCGGCGACCAGCGCCGCGACGTCCCCGGGGCGACGCGGCACAACCCGGTGCGGAAGCACCCGGCCGCAGGCCGCCGAGAAGGCGGCGAGCAGCTCCAGGACCGAGGTTCCCCGCCCGGTCCCGAGGTTGATGACGCGATGACCGGCCTGGTCGCCCAGATGGTCGAGCGCGAGGCGGTGTCCCTCCGCCAGGTCGACCACGTGGATGTAGTCCCGTACTCCGGTGCCGTCCGGTGTCGGGTAGTCGTCACCGAAGACGGCGAGTTCGTCACGCCGGCCGACGGCCACCTGCGCGATGAACGGCATGACGTTGTTCGGCACGCCGTGCGGGTCCTCGCCGAGCAGGCCGGACGGGTGCGCGCCGATCGGGTTGAAGTACCGCAGCGAAGTGATGTGCCAGCCCTGGTCCTGCGCGCACACGTCGGCGAGGATCTGCTCGCACATCCACTTCGTCCGCGAGTACGGGTTCGTGGGTCGGGCCGGCGTGTCCTCGGTGATCGGCACCCGGTCGACGGCGCCGTAGATGGCACACGACGACGAGAAGACCAGCCGCCGCACGTCGTGCTCGGCCATGACGCCGACCAGTCCGAGCGTCGCGTTGACGTTGGCGTCGTAGTACTCCAGGGGCATCTCGACCGACTCGCCGACCGCCTTGCGCGCGGCGAAGTGCACCACCGCGTCGATCGGCCAGCGGCGGAAGACCTCGGCGAGTGCGTCACGGTCCCGCACGTCGAGGCGGACGAACTCGAACTCCCCGGTGGCGACCTTGCGGACCCGCTCCAGCACCCGAGGCGAGCTGTTGAGGAAGTTGTCCACCCCCACCACCCGGTAGCCTGCCGACAGCAGGTCGACACAGGTGTGCGAGCCGATGAATCCCGCGGCGCCGGTCACCAGGATCGTCCCGGTACGGTCCGTCGACATCACAGCGGAACCTCCTCGTTTCCTCAACGGCACGGCAGCACTGCCGGCCTTCCGGCGGGCGTCGTCCGTCACCGCAGGCCCCGCGGCGACCGGCATCCGGCGCCAGCGACCGCAGGAACCTCCATCGGGGCATTTCCTCCCTCAGGACCACGCCTACCCGTTGGAGCGGCGCACGCTGAACAATCCGACGAACGATCCGGCGCCCAACAGGCACAGGAGAACATAACCCCCAGGTCCGGTGGCCGCCGCCCCCGCGAACACCGTCGTCACGACGGCGGACCGCCCGCGGATACGCGCGGGTATCAGGCCGAAAGACGCAATCCCGCCGGGCGAAGACGGGCTCATGGCCCGGCGGAGCACCGTGCGATCCGGGCGTGTCACCCGTGCGGCACCGATCGCCGGGCCGAGCGGACCGGCGGCCGGCCGCGCCGACGGTTCGCGGCGGGTGGTCGCGGCCGCGGCCGTGGCGAACCGACCGTTCACCCGCGCGGCCGGGAACTCATCCGACGACCTGGGGGCTTTCGGTCAACTGGCCGGCGAACCAGGAGATTGTCCGGGTCAGACCCTCCTGTAGACCTATCTTCGGCTCCCAGCCAAGGAGGGTCCGGGCGACGGTGATGTCCGGCTGGCGCACCGACGGGTCGTCCTGCGGGCGTGGGACGAAGGTGATGGGCGCGGACGAGCCGCAGAGATCTCGCACCAGCATCGCGGTGTCGAGGATCGACATCTCGTGCGGATTGCCGACGTTCACCGGCCCGGGCAGGTCCGAGTGCAGCAGCCGGACGATTCCGTCGATCAGGTCGTCGACGTAGCAGATCGACCTGGTCTGGGAGCCATCCCCGGCGACGGTGATGGGCTCTCCGCGCAGCGCCTGCGAGACGAAGGCGGGAATGGCCCGGCCGTCGTCCAGCCGCATCCGCGGACCGTAGGTGTTGAAGATCCGCACGATTGCGGTGTCGACGCCGTGCTTGCGCCGGTAGGCCATCGTGACGGCCTCGGCGAATCGCTTCGCCTCGTCATAGACACTGCGCGGACCGACGGGGTTCACATTGCCCCAGTAGGTCTCCGGCTGCGGATTCACCTGCGGGTCGCCGTACGACTCGGAGGTAGAGGCGAGCAGGAATCGCGCGTTCTTCTCCCGGGCGAGTCCCAGCGCGTGGAATGTACCGAGCGAGCCGACCTTCAAGGTCTCGATCGGCAGCTCGTAGTAATCAAGGGGGGACGCCGGGGACGCGAAGTGGAGGACGACATCCACCGGGCCCGAAACATAAATGAAATCATTCACGTCCCGGTTGACCAACCGGAAACGGGGATCTTCCAGCAGGTGCTCGACGTTCGCCGGGCGACCGGTGAGGAAGTTGTCGAAGCAGATGACCTCGTAACCGTCGCCGAGGAGGCGTTCACAGAGATGACTACCGAGGAAGCCGGCGCCGCCGGTGACTATCGCACGCACGTGGAGTGCTCCCGGATCTGCAACAGGGTGGGACTGCGAACGGGTCGACCAACCGTCAGCGGGGATGGCCCGAGGGCACCTCCGACGCCACCTAGGCCGATGGGAGAGCTGGACCGCCGAACATCAGATCGTCCGGCGCCGGGCGTCACCTGACTCGATCTCCTGGCCGGACGATCAGCATCGGCACCGCCGCGCCCGGCGGGAAAAAACCCTCGACCTCACCACAGGACGACCCCCCAAGTGGCCTAGCCGGCCGGCAGTACCGGCCCTTTGGGCATGGTACACACACCCTGGATGGGTAACTCCACCGCCCTCCCACAGTCCGGGGATAGCCGCGAATCCGCAGACTCGTCACCTTAGGTGAGTGGACATTGCGGTTGGCGGAAAAGTTCGCGTCGCGCGAGCAATCAGCCCCATCACGATCTCCCGGGCAACCCTCGAAACCAGGATGTCCGCGGCGGCGGACAATCATCGGATCACCCGCGCCGAATCAAGGACCACCGTCGGCGGCTGATGCCGCGGGGACATCGGGAAGTAGCACTCGCGCGCCGGCCGAGGACGCCACCACCAGGGCGCCCGCGGGCCGGGCGCAGCAGAACAGGGCGATGTGGACGGGCCGCGACGCCGGCAATGCGACGCCGCCGTCGATCTCATAGCGGGTGTTGGTCACCTTGTGCGCCTGGGCCAGGGGATCGTCCGCGCCCGACGGCGGACCGTCGCCGCGGTGGACGACCATCATCTCAGTGCAGCCGGCCGGCCAGGTCCACCGCAGACGCCCCCGCTCCCAGCGCAGCCCGGTTGGCGGCGCCAGGGCGTCGGCCGCGTTGCCCGGCGCCGCGGCCTGGCCCGCGACCTGGCCCGTCGCGCCGTCCGGAGCCGGGGAGCCGACATCGTCGGGCGACGACGTGCGAGCCGGCTCGGACCAGCCGCTCCCCGCCGCGGCGGTGACCGCGTAGGCCGGGATCGTCCCCGGCGGTGCTCCGCCGTCCTCCAGGCTGGTCGCGGTGGTCACCCCGACCGCCCGCGACGATCCGTCGGCGGCGACGCGAGTGACCCGGTAGCGGACCGCACCGGGAGTCGGCGACGGCTGCCAGCGCACGACGACCGAGCCGCCCTCCCGCCTGGCGACCACGGCGGTCGGCGGCGCGGCGGCCGTGAGAAC
>NZ_JALKFU020000371.1 GCF_023242965.2 Frankia sp. AgKG'84/4 | reverse complement strand
GAGCGCCGCCCGCTCGAGCGCCGCCCGCTCGGGCGCCGCGGCGGGCGTCACGACCGGACTGGCACCCGAGTCCTTGGGTGCGGTCCCCGGCCAGCCGGGCGGCGCGCAGACGGGCACCAGCGCGGACGCCGATCCCGCCGGCACCCACAGCCTCGAGGTCATCGACGACTATGCGCACCATCCCACCGAGATCCGCCTGACGCTGGCCGCGGCCCGCTCCCGCGCCCGCGACCGCGCGCTGTGGGCGGTCCTGCAGCCGCACACCTACAGCCGCTTCGCCGCGATGCTCGACGGCTTCGCCGACGCCTTCGCCGACGCGGATCGGGTGTACGTGACCGACGTCTACGCCGCCCGCGAGCACGACGACCTCGGTCGCCATCCCAGCGACCTGGTCACCCGGCTGCGCCGGCCCGCGTTCGCCGTGCACGTGCCGTGGCCGGAGCTGACCGGGCGGCTGGCCGCCGACGTCCGGGCGGCCCTCGCGGACACCGGCGGCGACGCGCCCACCCGGGGCATCCTGCTGCTCACCCTCGGCGCGGGCACGATCACCACGGTCGGCCCACGACTGCTGGCGACCCTCGGGGCGGGGCCGGCCGGCTGAGACCGACGCGGGCCGCACCCGCGGTGATCCTCCTCGCCGTAACGCGGAGTGAATGATTGACTGCGCCAACACGCCCACCGCCGGCCGCGTGCCGGCGGCGACCGGTGAGGATTTCTCAGACGATGCCCGACACGCAGGACACGCGCAGTCCCGGCTTCGACCTCCGGGCGGTCAACCAAACCGTCATCGCCGAGTACCGGGCGACCGGCGGAGCGCTGGTGAAGACCCTGCCCGGGTCCCGCCTCGTGCTACTGACGACGACCGGCCGGCGCACGGGACAGGAACACACCACGCCACTGGGTTACGTCACGGAGCCCGGGGACCCGACGGATCGCGACGATCAGGCCGCTCCGTCGCCCACCCCTCGTCCGTTGCCAGGCCCCGGGCCGTCACCCACCCCTGGACCGTCACCCACCCCTGGACCGTCACCTGCCCCTGGACCGGTCGCGCCCGCCAGGCCGGCCGATCTCGGCGGCCCGGCGGGCGGACGGCCGGAGCGGATCATCGTGTTCGCGTCGAACATGGCGGCACCGCACGATCCGGACTGGTACCGCAACCTGACGGCCAATCCCAAGGTCGTCGTCGAGCTCGGGACCGACCGCTTCGAGGCGGAGGCCGTCACCGCCGTCGACGCGGAACGCGCACGCCTGCACGCCGCGCTGGTCGCGGCGATGCCGGGCCTGCGCGACCACCAGGACCGGGTCGACCGGAAGATACCCGTAGTGGTGCTCTCGCCGCTGCGCTGAGCGGCGAGAGCCGCCTTCAGACGCGGCGGCGCCCCGCAGCGGGGTACTCAGGAAGCGGGGTGCTCAGGAAGCGGCGTGGCGGGCCCGGGTGCGACGCCGGGTCGCCGCCGCGGCCCGGATCATGTCGACGATCGCCGCGGCGGCCTGCGGGTGACCGCTGCCGGCGCACGCCGCTGACATCTTGGCCAGCCGCTCGGCCGAGGTGAGCACCGGCAGCACGTTCGCCAGCAGCCAGTCGGCGCTGAGCTCCGCGTCGTCGACCAGCAGGCCGCCGCCGGCCTCGACCGTCGGCAGCGCGTTGCGCCGCTGCTCGCCGTTGCCGATGGGCAGCGGCACATAGGCCGCCGGCAGCCCGACGGCGGCGAGTTCGGCGCAGCTCATCGCGCCGGAGCGGCACAGCGCCAGGTCGGCGGCGACGTAGGCGGACGGGATGTGGTCCAGGTAGGGCCGCAGCACATACGGCGCCGGCAGGCCCCGGGGCAGCGCGGCGCGGACCTCGTCGAAGTTCTTCGGCCCGGTGGCGTGCAGGACCTGCACACCGGCCGCGGTCAGCCGGTGCGCCGCGGCGATCATCACCTGGTTGAGGGTGCGCGCCCCCTGCGAGCCGCCGAAGACGAGCAGGGTCGGGCGGTGCGGCTCCAGGCCGTACTGGGCCCGCGCGGCGCGGGCGGCGGCCGGCGATCGGTCGAGGGTGAGGATCTCGGGGCGCAGCGGGATGCCGGTGAGGGTCGCGCCGCGCAGCGGCGTGCTGGGATACGACGTCGCGACGAACGGGGTGAACCGGGAGCCGAGCCGGTTGGCGAGCCCGGGCAGCGGGTTGGCCTCATGGACGACGATCGGGATGTGGCGGCGGCGGGCGGCGAGATACGCCGGCACCGACACGTAGCCGCCGAAGCCGACGACCACGTCGGCGCGGACCGCGTCCAACGTGGCGCCGGCCTGGCGGACCGCGTCAAAGAGCCGTCCGGGCAGCCGGAGCAGGTCCGGGCCGGGCCGGCGCGGCATCGGCACCTTCGGCACCGTGGCCAGCTCGTGCCCGCGGGCCGGCACCAGCCGCGTCTCCAGGCCGACGGCCGTGCCCAGCAGGGTCAACCGGGCCCGCGGTTCGACGGCCCGCAGGGCGTCCGCCACGGCGAGGGCAGGTTCCACATGGCCGGCTGTCCCGCCGCCGGCGAGCACCACGCTTCTCAACATCGGTCATGACGATGACACATCGCGCCGGCCCGCGGACAGCCCGGCCCCATTCGATCGCCCTGCGCCGCCGGGTGGTATGCCGCTGCCGCGGCTGGTGCTCCGAGGCCCGGTCCCGGACCTCGGCGACTCACCGCGCGGTCGGGACCTACCCTTTCGGACTGGTTCCTGCGGGCGCTGGTCCACCGGGTCACCGCCGACGGCGACGAGCCCGAGACCGGGCCGGCGCGCCCGGCCGCCCGGCAGCCAGCGACGTGACCGGGCCCGGATCGGCACGGCCCGCGCGGCCCGGCGTTCCTCGGCCCGGCGGTCCAGGTACTGCGCCGCCGCGGGCTCCGACCGGGCGAAGGCGAGCAGCATCCCGAGCGCGACCAGCGTGGGCAGCAGCGACGAGCCTCCGAACGACACCAGCGGCAGCGTGACCCCGGTGATCGGCAGCAGCCCGACGACCGCGCCGATGTTCACCACGGCCTGCACGATGATCCACGCGGTGACCCCGGCCGCGGCCAGCCGCACGAACAGATCGTCCGCGCGGTGCGCGATCCGCAGCCCGGCGTAGCCGAGCACGCCGAACAGGGCCACGACGACGAGGCTGCCGACCAGGCCCAGCTCCTCGCCGATGATCGCCAGGATGAAGTCGGTGTGCACGGCGGGCAGCAGCTCCGGCCACTTCTCCCGGGACCCACCGAGCCCCTCACCCCACCAGCCGCCCGTGGCCAGCGCGTAGATGCCCTGGACGGCCTGGAAGCCGTCTCCGTCGGCGTCCGCGAAGGGGTCGGTGAACGACAGCACCCGGCGCATCCGGTAGGGCTCCAGCACGGCCAGCAACGTCGCGGCGAAGACCATCACGGCGACCATCGCGCCGTAGAACCGCTTCGGCGTGCCGACCACCCACAGGATCGTCAGCGGCACGACGGTCACGCAGATCGCCCCGCCGAGGTCCGGTTCGAGCAGCAGGAGCAGGTCGACGAACAGGAACACCGGCACCACGGGGACGAGCAGGTGCTTGGCGTCGGACAGCAGCCGCCGCTTGCGCACCAGCAGATCGGAGCACCACAGCACCAGAGCGATCTTCATCAGCTCGCTGGGTTGGATGGTGATCGGGCCGACGACGATCCACTGCCGGGCGCCGCCGCGCACGCTGCCGATCCCGGGAACCAGCACCACCAGCAGCATGAAGACCGTGGCGCCGAGCAGGGGGTAGGCCGCCGCCCGGAACACCCGCACCGGCAGCCGGCTGGCCACCATCGCCAGCGGCAGGCCGATGCCGACCCAGGTCGCCTGCCGGAGGAACAGCGTGTAGGAGGAACCGAACAGCGCGAAGGAGCGCACGCTCGACGCCGAAAGCACCATGATCAGCCCGAGCAGCAGCAGCAGCCCGGCCGAGGACACCAGCAGGTAGTAGGAGGCCAGCGGCCGGTCGAGCAGCGGCACCCGCTGCGCCGCCTCGGCCTCGCCCTCGGCCTCGTCCGACGCCGACCCCGCCACATCTGCCCCCTCGCCCGCCACACCTGCCCCCTCGTGAGCTCGCCGGCGCGACCGGGCCCGCGCTATCCCGATCTCGACCGCACCGCCGCCGCGAACGCGTCGCCGCGGGCCGCGTAGTCGCGGAACATGTCCATCGAGGCCGCGGCCGGCGCGAGAAGCACCGTGTCGCCCGCGCGGGCGAGGGTCGCCGCAGCCTTCACCGCATCGTCCATGCCGGCGGCCCGTTCGACGGGGACATCGGGGGCGTGTCGGGCGAGCGCGACGGCGATCTCCTCCGCGCACCGGCCGATGAGCACGGCGCCTCGCAGCGTCTGGCGGGCCTGGCACACCAGGTCATCGAAGGTGAGGCCCTTGTTGAGGCCGCCCGCGATCCACACGACGGAGGGGTACCCCGTCAGGGAGGCGGCGGCGGCGTGCGGGTTCGTCGCCTTGCTGTCATCCACCCAGCGGACCTCGTCGATGACGGCGACCTCGGCGTTGCGGTGGGCGCCGGCGCGGAAGCCCGCGAGGGCCGCGCCGATCGCCGCCGGCTCGACACCCTCGGCGCGGGCCAGCGCGGCCGCGGCCAGCGCGTTGGAGATCATGTGGGGCCCGGTGACGGCCAGTTCGCGCAGGTCCAGCAGCGGGCCGCCGCCGAACTCGCGGTCGACGAGGTGGCCGGCGTCGACGGTCAGCCCGAGGTCTGCACGGGCCGCCGGGTCCCGGCCGAACAGCACCCGTCGGCCCGGCGCGGCGGCGAGCAGCCGGGCGCTCGCCGGGTCGTCCGCGTTGCCGACGGCGATCGTCGCCGGGTCGTGCCAGATCCGCGCCTTCGCGGCGGCGTACGCCTCGGCGCCGCCGTGCCAGTCCAGGTGGTCGGGGGCGACGTTGAGCACGGTGGCGGCCAGCGGCGCGACGGTGTCGGCGTAGTGGAGCTGGAAGCTGGACAGCTCCACGGCGAGCGCCTGGTACGGCGGCGCGGCGCGCACCGCCTCGACGATCGGGGTGCCGATGTTGCCCGCGGTGGTCGAACGCCGCCCGCCCGCGGCGAGCATCGCGCCGAGCATCTCGGTCGTCGTGGTCTTGCCGTTCGTCCCGGTCACGGCGAGCCAGCGGCCCGGCCCGCGCCAGCGCCAGGCGAGCTCGACCTCGCCCCACACCGGCACCCCGGCGGCGGCCGACGCGGTGATCAGCGGCGCGGACGGCGGGACGCCCGGCGAGGTGACGACGAGCGCGGCGTCCCCCGGGC
>NZ_JALKFU020000370.1 GCF_023242965.2 Frankia sp. AgKG'84/4 | reverse complement strand
GTCCCGCCGCGGGCGGGGTCGGCGCCGCAGCGGCGCAGCGCGTCCAACGCGCGGGTGCGCAGATCGGCGGTGCGGGGCAGCGCGACGGAGCTGGCGACGGCGGTGCTCATGCGGGCGCTCCTGGCGAAGAGTCGGATGAGGGAGAGGCATCGATATGATGGGCGAGGTCGAGCTGCTCCGCGGCCCGGTCCAGGGACGTCCGGCGCAGGTCGTCGTACAGGGCGTACGGATCATGCGGTGCGCGGTCGAGGACCTCCGCGAGCCAGCCGGCGTCGAGCGCGGCGCCCGACTGGTCCGCGTCACGGCTGCCCGCGCCGTCGAGGTTGGACTGGAAGATCCCGGCGGCGGAGCGGGGGAGGAAGTCCTCGTAGACGATCGGGTCCTGGCGGACCCAGCCCTGCTCGACCAGGTCGCGCAGCCTTGCCGGTGGGGGTCCGGCAGGGCGACGGTCGGTCGCGGTGTAGGTGAAGTAGGCCAGATCCGCGCGTGCCAGCTCGGACTCGCTGCCTGGCACGTGCCGGTTCCAGAGGTCAGCGGCGATCTCGGCCCGGTGGGCGGCGCTCACCGGCGAGCCCCGCGCGGCCTCGGCCGCCAGGCGGTCCGCGTCGGCGGACAGCCGCTCGTACAGCTCCCGCCCGCGCGGCGTGGCGGCGATGCCGCGAGCCTCGACCTCGCCGAACCGCACCCGCAGCGTCCCCGCGGTGATCGTGCCGTCGGCGTGGCGGAACCGGCGGGGCTCGGCCAGCGCCCGGAACGAGGTCTGCCGCAGCAGCAGATCCGGCCCGGCCCAGCGCGGCGGACCCTGGATCGCGTCGATCATCTCCACGCCCCGCTCGCCCATCCGCCGGTACAGCTCGTCGATGTCGAGCACGCGGGGAGTGAGGTGGTTGAGATGGGTGGCGCGCACCCCGCCGATGTCCGCGGCGACCGCCGACACCCGCTCCAGCTCGGTGTACCAGGCGCGGTCGACCGGTGCACGGGACAACCGCAGCGCGTCCGCCGCCAGGGTCAGGAACTCCTCGGCGTCGCCCGCGTCGAGCCCGTTCCCGGCGATCGCCCGGTCGGCGAGCTCCAGCAGCCGTGGTGGGAACAGCGTCCGGGCGGCGAGAAACGCCTCCAGCCGGCGCCGCAGCTCCGCGGTGAAAAAGCGGCGGTCGCCGGGGACGAGCAGCGAGGTGAACATCCGCAGCGGGTTGCGGGCCAGCTCGGCGGGGTCGACCGGGCGAAATGCCGTCGACACCACCGGCACCGCGCTGGCGGCTGCGTCGCGCAGGTCGTAGAACCCGACGGGATGCATCCCCATCGCGGCGAACAGCCGTCCGACCTGGTTCATCTCCCGCGGTGTGCCGACCCGGACCGCGCCGTGTCGCTCGGCGCCCACCCGGCCGACCGCCCCCAGCCGCCGCGCGTCCGCGCCGCGAGACTCCAGCACCTCGGCGTTGATCTCCCGGGACACCGCGCGCAGCGTCGCATAGGCCGGCACCTCCCGTCCGTACAGTTCCGAGAGCCGCCGGGAGAACTCCGCGCGCAGTTCCCACGGCTCCCACCACCGCGATGCCGGCATTCGGTCGACCCCGGCGCGCACGCCGGCGGACCCCGCGCCTGGCACGGCCGGATCGTGTTGCATGCCCGCATCATTGCCGGCGACCGGTGCGAGCACCAGTGCCGACGAAGCGGCCCGCGCAGTGCCCCGCCCACCCGGCTTTCCTGAAATATCCCGGCCGACATCGTCTTTGGTGGGCTTTTATGGCAATCCGCGGGCATGGCTGTCGGGGAAGTCGTAAAGGTCCGGGCGACGCATTCAGGTTCCCGGCGTGATCCCGACGCCATCATTACGCGGCTGGGTCAGGACCCGGTTCCCAGCGATCTTTCCCAGGCGATGGTCGACCCGAAGGAACTGATCCGAGTCGCGGCCAGAGCGGGGATCACGATCACACCGCACCCGTCACCGGCCACCCTCGGGTCGCCCGGACCGTCGACGGTGTCGGCGAGTCCGACCAACGGGCGCCCGGCCGGCCGCACCTCTGCTCAGTGGGCAGGCACCGCGTCGAGCGCCGCGCGACCAGCCTCCGGTGCGCCGCGGAACATCATGATCGGCGTTGCGGGCCGAGTGCCGCTCGGGGCGTCGGCGGTCAGCCGAGGCACTGGCCGTAGACGTGGTCGACGGTGAGGGTGAGCAGCACCCGGCGGTCGTGAACCATCGTCGTGCGGTACTCGTCCCAGTCGGGGTGCTCGCCGGCGGCGGCGCGGTAGTAGTCGACGAGCGCCTCGACCTCGGGGCCGTGCGGGTCGTCGCCGGGGCCGACCAATGTCACCGTGCCCTCGGCGGTGGCCCAGGACCGGCCGTCAGGGCCGGTGACCTCCAGCGCCGCCCGGGGGTCGCGGCGCAGGTTCGCGGTCTTGGCCAGGCCCTCGCGCGTTGAGATCAGGATGACGCCGGCCGGCTCGTCGAAGAAGGGCTGCACGGGGGACAGCTGCGGGCGGCCGTCCGCCCGCAGCGTCGCGAGAACCCCGAGGCGGCTCTCGGCGAGCAGGCGACGCGGGTCGAAGGCGGTGACGGTCATGCCCCGATCATCGAGGTTCGCACCCCGGGGCGGTCAAGGACAGGACGGGTCTCGCCGGGAGTGTTTCCACTGGACATCTGACAATGACCGGACCTGGCGGGCCGCTGCAGGATATATCTGAGGTGAGGTCGGTGGGCGGGCCGGTGGGTGGAGGATGCATGCCGCAGGACGTCGCCTTTGACCTGCCGTTCCCGCTTCGCGTTCACCAGGGTATGGAGAGCGTGGTCCGCCGCAATCTCGACTGGGTCCGTCGGTACGGGCTGGTGGGCGGCGAACGGTCGGTGGACTGGTACACCTCGTGGGATATGCCGCGGCTCGCCGCCTACGGCTTTCCTGACGCCACCGGTCCGGGGCTGGAGCTGTGTACCGACGTGATGGCGTTCTTCTTCGTCTTCGATGATCAGCTTGATGGACCGCTGGGCCTGGCGCCCGATGAGGTCGCCCGGGTGTGTCAGGGTCTGATCGACATCGTGCACGGCACCGGGCAGCGCTCTGGCGAGGAGCGGAACCCGTGCTCGGCCGCGTTCGCGGACCTCTGGCGGCGCAGCACCGACGGTGCTTGCGCCGGGTGGGTGGCCCGCGTCACCGGCGAGTGGGAGTACTACTTCGCCGCGCACGCCCACGAGGCGGTCAGCCGGCGCCGCGGGGTGCCGGCCGACCTGGAGCAGTACCTCGAGGTCCGCCGGGGCATCGCGGGTACCGCGCTGCCGCTGTCTTTGGGAGAGCGCGCGGCGGGCCTCACCCTGCCCGCCGCCGTGTTCCACAGCCCGCAGCTGAGGCTTATGCGGGAGATCGCCATCGACATCACGCTGATGTGCAACGACGTGTTCTCCCTCGAGAAGGAGGAAGCGCGCGGGGACATGGACAACCTCGTCCTGGTCCTCGAACACACCCGGCAGTGCACCCGTGCGCAGGCCATCGCCGCGGCTCGGGAGGAAGTGCACCGGCGCTGCGCCCGATTCCAGGAGCTGGCCGGCGAGGTCCCGCTCATGTGCGCCCACCTCGCGCTGTCCGGTGAGCAGCGTGAATCCGTGGCCACCTATGTCGACGGCCTGACCGCCTGGATCAGCGGCTATCACGCCTGGGAAACCGAAACCCTTCGTTACACCACCGCGCTGGAGATTCTTCCCCGGTCCGGCCCCGGCTATTTCGAGAACGTGCTGGGAAAGCCAGCCTCTACTCGTTCGTGAACGCGCAGTATTGTCCGCGCGATCGTGAGCAGCGCGGCGACGTTCGGCCGGTCCTCGCGTCGCTGGGCCCAGCTCATGGTGACCGGGACGTGGAAGCGGGCGTCCTCGATCGGCAGGGCCGCGACCTCGCCGCGGGCCAGGCGGTCGGCGACGGCAAGCGCGGGCAGGATCGCCAGGCCCATGCCCGCGGCGACGCAGCCGCCGAGCGCGGCGATGCTGGCGACCTCGGCGGCGATCACGGGTGCCTGACCGGCGATCGAGCCGAGGGAACGGTCGAACATGTCGCGGAAGCCGCAGCCCCGCTCGGTGACGAGAAACGGCTCGCCGCGCAGCTCGTCGAGGGTGAGCTGGCCGGTGCCGGCCAGCCGGTGACCCGCCGGGGCGACGACGACGAGGGTCTCCTCCCGCACTGTTTCGCAGCACACGCCGGCGCTGGTCGGCGGGGCGCCGAACGTGAAGCAGACGTCGAGGTCGCCGCCGCGCACCGCCTCGTGCAGTTCACCGGTGCGTCCCTGGCGCACGGTGACGGCGACCCGGCCATGACGGGCCCGGTAGTCGGTCAGCACGGCGGGCAGCAGGGCGGCGCACAGGGTGTCCAGGGCGCCGATCGTCGCGGTGCCCGTCGGCTCGTCGAACGTCTCGGTGACGGCGGCTCGTGCCTCGTCGAGCAGGGCCAGCAGCTGGTCGACGTAGCCGAGGAGGCGTTCGCCGGCGGCGGTCAGGCGTAGGCGGCGCCCGGCCCGCTCGAACAGCGCCCCGCCGAGCTCGGTCTCCAGCGCCTGGACCTGCTCGGACACGGACGACTGCGCGTAGTGCAGCTCGGCGGCGGCCCGGGTGACGCTCCCGCCGCGGGCCACCGCCTGGAACGTCCGCAGGTGGCGCAGCTCCATGAACCAGAAATCCCTTCGCCGGTTCGGTGGGCGATGTTTCGCGCCTGCCGATGGTCAGTATCGCTTCTTCCCGTTTCCCTGTTCGCCGGGTGCTTCATACGGTGAGTCCGACGGGCCGTCGAGATATTCCCACCCCGCGCCGAGATCGGCGGGGGCGGTTCCTCTTTGCCGTATCGGACGGAGCAATCAGACATGACCACCATCGACGGCCAGATCGCCGCGGCACCGCCGGGGCATGCACCGGGGGGCGGGCCGGGCCGGGCGCTGCTGCTCGGACTGTCACTCGGCTATTTCATGGTGCTGCTCGACACCACCGTCGTCACCATCGCCCTGCCGGCCATCGGGCGTTCCCTGGACGCTGGTCTGGACGGCCTGCAATGGGTGTCGAACGCCTACACCCTGACGTTCGCCGCGGTGCTGCTGACCGCCGGCGCCGCCAGCGACCGTTTTGGTGGCCGGCGCGTCTACCTGACCGGGTTGGTCAGCTTCGCCGTGCTGTCGGCGCTGTGCGCGGCGGCGACCGGCGCCGCCATGCTGATCGCGGCGCGCGCACTGCTCGGTATCGCCGGCGCCCTGCTGCTGCCGAGCTCGCTGGCGCTGATCGCCCGGGCCGCCCCGGACC
>NZ_JALKFU020000036.1 GCF_023242965.2 Frankia sp. AgKG'84/4 | reverse complement strand
GGCCGCGACCGCCCGCTGGCGGGAGGAGACCGGCCGGCTGCGCTCGGCCGCGGAAGCCGGAACCGTCGGGCGCGCGGGGCGGGGATCAGGCGGGATACCCGACGATCTCGCGGCGGGGCTGGTGGTCGGCCTCGCCTTCCCCGAGCGGCTCGCGCGGGCCCGCACCCCTGGCGGCTCGAACTATCTGATGGCCGGCGGCACCGGTGCCGAGTTGGCCCCGGGCTCGGCGTTGACCGGGGTGGAATGGCTCGCCGTCGCGGTCGCCGACCGCGGGCCCGGCCGGATCTCCGCCCGGGTGCGCCTGGCCGTCACCCTCGACGCGGCCACCGCGCGGGAAGCCGGCGCGGCGCTGCTGCGTACCGAGGACGAGGTCGCCTGGGCCGGTGGCGACATCGTCGCCCGCCAACTCGACCGCCTCGGCGCGATCGTCCTCGCCGAACGCCCGGTGATCAGGCCCGACCCGTCCCTGCTGCGGGCCGCGGTGCTCGACGGGCTGCGGGACGCGGGGCTGTCCGTCCTGCGTTGGAGCGCCGACGCGCTCGCCCTGCGCGACCGCCTCGCGTTCTGCCACCGGCTGCTCGGCGCCCCCTGGCCCGACGTCACCGACACCGCCCTGCTGGACGCCGCCCCGGCCTGGCTCGGCCCGGATCTCGACACCGTGCGCCGCCGCGCCGACCTCGGCCGCATCGACGCCAGCCACGCGCTGCGCCGGCTCCTGCCCTGGCCCCAGGCCGCCCGCCTCGACGAGCTGGCACCCGAACGGATCACAGTGCCCAGCGGCTCCCGGGTCCGCCTCGACTACAGCACCACCAGTGGCGCGGCCGGTCCCGTGCTCGCCGTGAAGATCGCCGAGGTGTTCGGCTGGGATCGCCTACCCGCCATCGCCGACGGCCACGCGTCGCTGGTGCTGCACCTGCTGTCACCGGCGGGGCGCCCGGTGGCGGTGACCAGCGATCTGCCGTCGTTCTGGCGCACGGGCTACCCGCAGGTCCGCGCGGAGTTGCGCGGTCGCTACCCCCGCCACCCCTGGCCGGACGACCCGACCACGGCCCCGCCGACCCGCCGCGTCGCCCCCCGCCCCCGTAGCCGCTGACATCTCAGCCGGCGCGGGTGCGACGACCTCCGCTGTCGTCGCACCCATGAACCGCGCGGAACGCGGACTGTTTCGACGTGTCGAAGCAGTGGCGCGGGACCGTCAGGGGGATGTCGAGCGAGCCAGCGGATAGACCCAGTCGGATCCGTTCTCGATGCTGGCCACGTTCAGGTTCGGATGCCGGGTGAAGACCCCGCCGACGATCAGACTCGCCATCGTGTCGTGGATGGCCCGGTCGCCGACGAGAACCGCTCCCAGCGGGTCCGGCGCGCGGAACGGAGCGAACTCGGCGGAGCCACCCCACGGCGCGCTGACCATCGCGTTGTAGCCGCTGTCGCCGAGGTGGAACGCGACCGGCACGCCGGCCTTCGCGAGCCGCGCCCACACCGGGTCGTGCAGCGGGTCGCCCAGCGAGCGTCCCCGACCGGTTCCCGTCGGGACCGGCGCGGGGCGCACCTGGACGACGCGCGGTCCCGGTCCCGGTACTCGGGCCGGATGGGCTCGACCTTGGTGAGGCTGCGCGGGTCGACGCCTTCCGGAATCTGGCCGCGGAACTGCAGGTCGAGGCAACCGGGAACGATCACCGGATCGAACGTGGGGTTCGGGATGAAGTTGTTGACCCTGCCGCCGATGACCATCTCGACGTGGCGGCCGTCCTGGACGACACGCAGCGAGCACCTCCCGCGGTCGGGCGCCGGGGCTGCCCCGGCTCTGTTCGGGGACGGCGGCCTTGCTGCCGCCAACCGCACTTCCCCTCCTCAGCCACGACGCGGGTCCCACTTCCGCAACGAACGGAAGGACGCTCGCACCTCGTCGACGAAGAGCGCCGGCTGCTCGAAGGCGGCGAAGTGGCCGCCCTTCGCCGGCTCGTTCCAGTAGTGCAGGTTCACGAACCGGCGCTCGGCCTGCCGGCGCGACGGCCGTCGCAGTTCACGGGGGAAGACCGAGCATCCGGTCGGGACCGTGACCTGACCCATTCTCAGGATCGCCGCGGACGCGGGATCACTCCACGCGGCCGGTCCCGCGCTCTCCCAGTAGAGCCGAGCCGAGGACGCGGCCGTCGCTGTGAACCAGTAGAGCGTGGCGTTGTCGAGCAGCTGTTCGCGGGTGAACAGGGTGTATGGATCTCCGTCGCAATCCGTCCAGGCACAGAATTTTTCCACGATCCAGGCGAGCTGACCGACCGGCGAATCCACCAAGCCATAGCCCAGGGTCTGCGGGCGGGTACTCTGCACATGCTGGTACCCGGTCCCCCACGAGGTATGCAACTGGAAATCCTCGTAGTTGCGTCGCTCCTGCTCAGTGGTGTTCTCGTCGGGAACTGGCAATGCGACCGTCGGCATGTTGATGTGTATACCGATGACCCGGTCGCGATGCGCCTCACCGAGAATGGCGGTGACCGCAGAACCCCAGTCACCACCCTGCGCGCCGTATCGGTCGTATCCGACCCGCGCCATCAGTGTGGACCAGGCGTCCGCGATCCAGGGCAACCCACGGCCGCGGGTCGAGGGCCGGCCGCTGAAGCCATAACCCGGCAGGGATGGGCAGACCACATGGAACGCGTCCCGCGGATCTCCTCCGTGACTTGCCGGATCGGTGAGCGGCCCGATCACATCGAGGTATTCGAGGAAGGATCCAGGCCAGCCATGAGAGATCACGAGCGGTAGCGCGTCCGGTTCGGGAGAGCGGGCATGCACGAAGTGGATGTCGACGTCGTCGACGCGCGTGATGAAATTTGGCCACGCGTTCATCCGCGCGGCGGCGGCATCGAAATCATAGTCCCGGCGCCAGTATCGAACGAGGTCCTGGACAAAATCGAGCGGCGCGCCCTGAGACCAGTCCTCCACCGTTTCGCTCTCGGGCCAACGCACATGTTCGAGCCTTCCGCGAAGGTCATCGATCGCGGCCGGATCGAACTCGACGCGGTAGGGCGCAAGGGTGTCGCCTTCTACATCATTGCCAGCCATTCGAAACCACCTTCTGCGCGGCTTTGATGTCGGGAATCAACAGCCCCCTGAACGTGGCGGTGATTCGTGTCAGCTCGTCGGGCCTGAGCTGGTGAAGGGTCATCGAACCCGCGCTGAGCAGTCCGCGCGAGTTCGGCCCAGCGCGTGTCACGGGATTCATGGCCGTCACGCGCCGAGCATAGCGGGGTTCCCCCCAAGGCGGCGGAATGATCTCCCTGGTAGAAGTCGCGGAGAGGAGTGCCGTCAGGACGATTCCATGGACGAGCAGGCGGGCCAGACTCCCTGGTCACCCAGCGGGCTCTACCCCGGCGATCGGCGGTCAGATGGCGGCGGCGAGTCTCTTCGGTTCCACGCCCTGTCGGGCATTCGTCAGGAGGGAACGCGGCTTTCTCCAGGAGGTTGCGACATGACGGACGGTGCCGCGGTGGTGAAGGCACTGGCGCGGGAGGACGGGTAGACGGCGGCGAGAATCGACTGGGGGGTGATCCATCCGATGGCCTTCTCGCCGCTGTCATCCAGGATAGGGAGGCAGCGGGAGTCGACGCTGGTGAGCGCGTGCAGGGCGGCGGCAAGGCTGGTGGCGGCGCCGACGTACGGCGGGAGGACGCAGAGCTCGCCGACCGTCCGCGGTAGCGTGCCCGGCGTCGGGTCAGGGACGGCCTCGCTGTCGGAGACGATGCTGTCGAGGGCGGTGGCGATGGCGCGCGCGGTGATGATGCCCTGGTAACGGTCCTGATCGTCGGTAAGGGGAAGAGCCCCGTGTGGGGATCGGGCGAGGGCCTCGGCGGCGAGGGTGAGGCTGGTGGACGCCGCGATCGCCGGAGGCGCAGGGCGCATCGCCCGGGTGGCGGGGATCGCGCGCAGGCGGCGGGCCTCGTGGGAGGCGGTGAGGTCGATGCCCCGGCGGGTCAGTTTCAGGGTGTAGACGGTGTCGTGACTGAGCAGCCGGCTGACCAGGGTGGCGATGACAACCGCGGACATCAGCGGAAGGATGATCGTGTATTCACCGGTGAGCTCGAACAGGATGAGGACCGCGGTGATCGGGGCGCGGGCGGCGCCGGCGAAGACCGCGCCCATGCCGACCAGAGCGTAGGCACCCACGGGGGCGACAAATGTGGGCGCGAGGTCGTGGGCGAGGGTGCCGAAGGCGGCGCCGGTCGCGGCGCCGATGAACAGGGAGGGGGCGAAGACGCCGCCTGAGCCGCCGATACCGATCGTCAGGCTGGTCGCCAGGATCTTGCCGACAATGAGGATGAGCAGGAACCACAGGGCGTACCCGCCGTGAACGGTACGTTCGAGAACGGGGTAACCGACCCCGTACATCTGGGGCAGGGCAAGCAGGACTCCCCCGAGGAGCAGGCCACCGACAGCGGGGCGGAGCCATTCGGGCCAACGCCAGGCCCAGTCGCAGAGGTCCTCGATGAGGTAGAGCAGTCGGGTGAACAGCACGCCGACCACTCCGGCGAGCGCTCCGAGCCCGATGAACAGCAGGTATTCACCACCGTGGCGGATCTCGAACACGGGCAGAGTCAGGAACGGCGCGGTGCCGAACGCGGCGCGTCCGATGATGCTGGCGGTGACGGCGGACAGAACGACGACGCCGAACGCCTCGGCGGTGAACGACCGCAGGATGACCTCGAGGGCGAAGAAGACACCGGCGATGGGTGCGTTGAAGGTGGCGGCGATGCCACCGGCGGCGCCGCAGGCGACGAGGATCGGCAGCCGGCTGTCGGCGACCCGGACGAGCTGGCCGAGAGTGGAACCGAGAGCGGCTCCGATCTGCACGATGGGGCCTTCCCGTCCGACCGAACCGCCGGTGCCGATGCACAGCGCGGAGGCCAGCGATTTGACCGCCGAGACACGCGGAGGGATGCGGCCGTCGCGTTCAGCTACCGCGTACATGACCTCGGGTACCCCGTGGCCGCGGGCCTCCCGGGCGAACCGGTTGATGAGCGGGCCGTAGATCAGACCACCGAGCACCGGGGCCACCAGCAGGAACCAGAAACCCAGGCCAGGAAGATGCGGGTTGGGTAGACGTCCGCCGACCGAGCAGTCCGCCCGGCCGCAGAAGACCTCCGTGAACGTCTTGATCAGCCAGCGGAAAGCCACGGCACCGAGGCCCACCCCCACACCGATGATCACCGCGAGCGCAGCCAGACCCGCCCCCGCCCAACGCGGGTCGGTGTCCCGAATCGCCGCCCACCGAACCGAAGCCGATCTCACGCGTCGCCACATATTTGTACAGTACAAAAATTGTGGTGAGCGATCTCGCGGCCGTGGGCAGGGTCACCGAACGTGTCCCGCGAGAGCAGCGGGTCCAGTCACGCTCGCCGGACCCACGCCGACGTCCTCGGCCGGGCACTCGCCGGACGCCCGGTCCGGGACTGCCTGCCGGCAGGACGCCCGGCGCTGCCGGTAGCCGACGCCGACGACACCGTGGTGGAGGTCGCCGCGCTGATGGCCCGCCGGCACAGCCCGCTGGTGGCAGTGGTGGAACGGCACGGACAGGCCGTCCGCATCCTCGGGGTGATCACGGCAACGGACCTGCTGGACCGTCTGCTTGGGCCGCGATGAGGGACTGGCACAGTTGGGCCGCTGTCGCGATCTTCGTGCTCGCCTACGCGGCGATCATCAGCGAGCGGATTCCCCGGACGACCGCCGCACTGGGCGGGGCGGCCGGAATGCTCGCGGTGGCGGCGAGCGACGATAAGGCTGAGTTCACCCGATATGGCCTGATCATCACCGTCGTCACCGTCGCCCTGTCCGCCGTCTACCTCTGGCTGCGTTACCTCGCCTTCACCTGATCAGCCGTAGTGGATCGCGGCTGCTCACAGGTATCTCACACGCCCGTGGATAACACTGCCGGCTGTCGATCGAATCCGCTGGATATCGGGAGCGCAACATGCGAGGACGACATCGGACCGCCCGCGGGGTGATCGCGAGTGTCGCGATCGTCGCCGCCACCGCGCTGGGCTTGGGCCTGGCCGGGACAGGGCTTTCCCCCGCGGCCGGGGCGGCCACGACGTCGACCGCCGACGAGCAGATCGCCGCGAACGGTTACGTCTACGGGTACGCGCCCGTCGTCGCAGCGCGGACCCGCGGGGACATGCTCTGCCTTACGGCACCGAACACGCTGATCAACCAGTCCTCGCTGTCGACCCCGGCCACCCGGTCGGTCGTCGCACCCAACGTGGACACCCTTTACTCGATCGGCTGGTTGGATCTGCGGACCGGGCCGGTGGTGCTTTCGGTACCGGACATGGGTGATCGTTACTACGTCTTCGAACTCCTGGACATCTATACGAACGTCTCAGCCGACATCGGGACGCGCCTGAACGGTCAGCGGGCGGGACGGTATGCGATCGTCCCGCCCGGCTGGCAGGGCGGCCTGCCGAGCGATGTTGTCGCCGTCAGCTCACCGACCTGGGATGTCTGGATGATCGGTCGGACCCTCGTCAAGGGCTCGGACGATCTCGATGCCGCCCGGGCGGTCCAGGGCCAGTATTCGCTCTCCGTGCTTCCCGACTCGGCCCCGACGGCCGCTCCCCCGCGCCTGCCGGCCGTCTCCTGCACCGACCAGCCGGATCCCACCACCCCGTACGACGCGGGTGCGGCGTTCTTCGACGAGCTCGCCGCGGTCCTCGCCGCGGACCCACCGCCCTCCGTTGATCAGCCTCTGCTCGATGACCTCGCGACGCTGGGCGTGACGCCCGGATCGAAGCCGAGCACGGGCGACCCGGCAACGGTCGAGGCGTTGGCGAATGGAGTCAGCCTGGGCGAGCAGCAGGTTCAGGAGGCCGTACCGAACGCATTCGCGCAGGCGGGTGAATGGGGGTCATCCCTGAACGCCGGCACCTACGGCACCGACTATCTGAGCCGGGCGGCCATAGCGGTCGCGGCGCTGGGGGCCAACGTTCCGGCGGAGTCGATCTACTACCTGGCCGGAGCCGCGCGGGGCCAGAGTTTCGTCGGCACGACCACTTACACCATGCATTTTCCGGCGGACGCGCTCCCGCCGGCAGGCGAGGCCGGCTTCTGGTCGCTGACGATGTACAACGAGGACCAGTATCTCGTCCCGAACCCGTTGCGCCGGTACTCTCTCGGCGACCGCAGCGACCTGGTGTACAACCCAGACGGCTCGCTCGACCTCCAGCTCTCGGCGACACGTCCCAACGGGCCGGTGGCGAACTGGCTGCCGGCCCCCGAAGGACCGTTCAATCTGATCGTCCGTGTCTACCTTCCGACCGGCGCCGCGACCGACGGCGGATGGTCACCGCCGGCCGTCACCACCCAGTCCGACGCTGGCTGACACCGCAGCGACGTACGACGGCCGCCGTCCTGGCGCGGCGCGGCGCGGCGCACGATGAGCCGCCGCGGTCGAAACGACCGATGGTCAACCGTTACGGTCGGTGACCCTGGCAGGCTCTACAGCTATTATGAACGTCGAGCAGGCGGGAGTCACCGAAGTAGTCGTAGCCCCAGACCCGCTCCAGAAGCTGCTCCCGGGTGACCACCCGTCCATCGGCCATGGCCAGTTCGCACAGCAGCCCGCGGTCGGCCTGTCCCGACTGGTGAACAGACTCAAGGGCGGGTCGTCTCGGCGGATGCGGCAGGAGCACCCGAACTCGCCCGGCACCACTGGCGGGCCAACCGGCTCAGATCTGCGTCGTGATCCACGGCGCCACGAGGTCACCTCTCGATGCTTCGAGGCCGATGGGGCACCACCCGGTCGGCATGTCGACGCCGGCCTCCAGTTATGGTAGATATTTGTATAGTACAAAATTTGGCGTGAGGGCGTCAGATGGTCGTCGACTCCGACGGAAGGAGCCCCAGACGGTAGAACGGGGGCATGGCACGCGCCCCCGACGATCCCAGCTCGCCCCCCCGGACGTCCCCGACCGAGGAGGCATCGCGAGCGGCAGTGTCGGCCGGTGTGCCGGGTTCCGCCGTGGACGAGGTCACCGATGCGGTCCTCACCGCGTCTCGGCTGCTGGTCGCGGTCTCCGCCCGATCGATCGCGGCGGTCGGCGAGGACGTCACGCTGCCGCAGTTCAGGATGCTCGTCGTGCTCGCGGGACGGGGGCCGCAGCGCGCCGGGGAGCTGGCCGAGCTGCTCGACGTCCATCCCTCCACCGCGACGCGGATGGCGGACCGGCTCGTCGGTGCCGGACTGATCGACCGAGTCGCCAATCCCCAGAGTCGCAGGGAGGTCATCGTCGCACTCACCGAGCCGGGGCGGCACCTGGTCGAGGACGTCACCGCCCGGCGGCGGGCCGAGATCGCCTCGATCGTCGCCCGGCTCGACCCGCAGCTGCGGGCGAACCTCGTCAGCGCCCTGCGGGCCTTCGCGGACGCCGGCGACGAACCCATGGCGGTATCCAGCCGGGACGCGTCGGCGCTCGGATGGACCTGACGGTCGTGAGCGGCGGCGCCACCTTCTTCGACAGAACGTAAAACTTTGGCGGCGAGTCGCGGGCGGGTGGCGAGGTCGCGCCGTGGTCGCCGCCTCCAGCCTCTGGAGATCAGATGGTCAGTTCCATCACCCGCGGCCGGGCGGCCTGCGCCGCGGGCGCCGTCGTGGTCACCGCGGCCGCCGCCGTGTGGAGCCGACACGAACCGTCCGCCCCGATGCTGCCGGCGTCATGGGGCCGCTGGGGCCAGCAGGGCGGACCGCCACCGCTGAGCCCGGCCCGGCTGTTGGACACCTGGCAGCTCGACGCGGTGGCCCTCGCCTACCTGGTGCCGGTGACCTGCCTCTACCTGTGGGGAGTCGCCCGCGTCCGGGCCCGACATCCAGTCCGGCCCTGGCCCCGGTCACGCTCGGCGTCTACGTCTGTGCCTGGACCCTCACCCCGGACGAAGGACGACCACCGCGGGTGGTGCCCGCCCTAGGGCTCGCCGGCTGCCTGACCCTTGCGTTCGCCCTGCCGCTGTCCTCGGTGGTCTCCGGGGTCACGGTGCTCGCCGTCGGCGCCGCCGCCTACGGCATACGCCGCGGTGTTCGGCACCAGCCGCAGCGTGAGACCACCTCCCACCCTCGCGTTCGGCGGGACCCACCACAGGCCGCCGGGCCGGACTGCGCCACCGTGGGGACCCGAAGGCACAACGACAGGGATCGCCCCCAGCGCGGGTTCGGGAAGGCATCGCGACGGTGACGTCGGTACTCGCATCCGCCTGACATCTCGCTGGGAAGTAGCTCTCGTCCTGGGCTGGTGTTCTCGCTGTGCCGGCGAGGGGCGTGGACACAGCTGGGCGGACCCGTGAAACCGCGACACCTGGCCGGCTACCGGTGCCTCGCCCGCCGGGGCCACCCGAGCCTCTTCCTTCTCGAAGGCAGGTGTCCGTTCCATGACCCGTCACGCTCCGATACGTAAAGGTCTCGCGTCGGCAGCCGTCGTCGCCGCGCTGCTCGTGGTCACGGCCTGCCAGGCTGGCGCGCCGACCGGCACCACGGTGGCAGCGACGGCGACCGCCGCAGCCGAGCCGACCGGCGAGCCTGCCGTGACGGCCTCGTCATCAGGCGCCCCATCGCCCGGCGCGGTCGCCCTGTCCCCGACCGGTTCCCCGACCATGTCCCCGACCGATTCCCCGACCGTGCCGACGGCGGTGGCCGCGTCGTCCCGTGCGGTGCCTTCCACCAGCCCGGTCGGCACAGGGGCCGGCGGGCCGGGGTCGCTGACCGTCGCCATCACCGCGCCGGTGGCGGTCGCCGGCCACGTCAACACCGAGGTCAGCTGCCAGACCCATGGTGCCCGCTACGTGGCGACTGCCGGCGGGTCGATTCAGGGCTACACCGTCAACGACGTCGTGCGAGTCGCCGGCTACCACGGCCCGGGCAGCTACCCGGCTCTGGTGACCATGTCCATCACCGGCCCGCAGGCCAACGACGCGGTGTCCGCCGTCCCAGCCACCGCCGAGATCACCGCGGCCGGCGGAAACATCTCCTTCTCGGCGGCGACCGATACCGGACGAACCCTCGCCGGCACGATCGCGTGGGCCTGCTCCGCCTGACCGATCAGGTGACCGGCGAACCGCGACGAACCGCCCACAACCAGGCCGCTCGCCGCGACCGACCCATGGCTGCGCCGACGGCGATGGCTGGCTCTACCGGTCGCCGCACTGCTCGTGCTGGTACTGACCGCCGGCCGCCGGCCGCGGGCCTTGACGGTCCGCGGCCGGCGCCGGCGGCCGTTGGTGCTCAGCCGGCGAGCATCCGTTCGAGGGCCGTCGGGTCGGCGAGGTAGACCGAGCCCGCGCCCGCTGATGCGTCGTCGGGCCAGATGACCGACTGCCCCGCGGCGACGCCGGCGACGATCCGTTCCGCGACGGTCTCGGGGCGCGCCTTCTCCGCCTCGACGCCGGCGAGCATGTCCGTGTCGATTCCGCCGGGATAGGCCCCGATGACCTCGATGCCCCGGCCGCGCAGCTCCGCTCGCAGGGACTGGGTGATCGAATGCGCGGCCGCTTTCGACGCGCAGTACGCCGCCATTCCTCCCACCGGGGCCAGCGCGATCAAAGTCAGGACGTTGACGATCGCGCCGGGCGCGTTCGCCGCCAGGACCGGGACGAACGCCCGGCTCACCCGCAAGAGTCCGATCTGGTTGGTCAGCATGTCGCGCTGGAACAGGTCCAGATCGCCGTCAAGCACGCCGCCGAACCCCAGCACCCCCGCGTTGTTGACCAGCAGGGTGACATCCGGCGCAGCCTTGGCCGCCGCGTCCACACTTGACTGATCGGTGACGTCCAGCGGCAGGACCACGACCTTTGGGTCCTGGCTCACGACGGACGCGACGCGGTGGGGGTCACGCGCCGTGACGTAGACCTTGCTCGCGCCGCGAGCGAGAAGCTCGGCGACGAGACAGGCGCCGAGTCCCCGGTTAGCCCCCGTCACCAGGGCAATGCTGCCGTCGACCTTCATGTGTCACCTTCCGGTTGCGATCTGGAGTAAGGCAACCGTATGGCGCCCGACGGCCGCAATCGATGCCGCAGATACTCAGATTCTTGCTCATTCGTCTCACTGATCATGAAGCCATACAGACATAGGTAGGCTGGAAAATGTGGATCTACTCGCGGACGTCCTGACCGTCGCGGGCGTGCGCGGCACCGTCGCCGCGACGGTCCACGCCGGCGACCCATGGGGCCTGCGTCTGTTCCGGATCTCCGCAGCCGCCTTCCACGCGCTCACCGCCGGTACCGCCTGGTTGCGACTTCCCGGCCAACCGCCAATCCGCCTCATGCCCGGCGACGTCGTCCTCCTGCCCGCCGGATCCGAACATGGCCTCGCCGGCGACCCGCAAGGACCGCTCGACCCGTTCGACCACGCGGCGTCAAAGGCCGCACTCGCCGCTGGCGGCCGGCTCGACCTGGGAACCCGGCCCGCGCGGACCAAAATCCTGTGCGCTTCCTACCGGCACGATCCCGCGGTCACCATCCCGCTGTTCACCCTGCTTCCCGAGGTTGTCCACATACCCGCCGGCTCACCCGGCGCCGGGCCCCTGGCCGACACCGTCCGGCTGCTCGCGAACGAGCTCGCCGAACCCGGTCCGGCCAGCGCGACGCTGCTCGACCGGCTCGTCGACGTCCTGCTGATCCAGGTGCTGCGCGGCTGGCTGCACGCGACACCCACCACACCGTCGGTCTCCTGGCTACGAGCACTCAACGACCCGACGGTCAGTGCCGCCCTCAGCGCGCTGCACGCCAACCCCGGGCATGCCTGGACCCTCACCTCACTCGCCAGCCAGGTCGGCGTCTCCCGCGCCACCCTCGCCCGCCGCTTTCCCGCCCTCGTCGGCGAGTCCCCGGCCGCCTACCTCACCCGCTGGCGCATGGACCTGGCCGCCCGCCGCCTGCGTGACACCGACGACCCCGTCCACGTCATCGCGCGGGCCGCCGGATACACCTCCGAATACGCGTTCTCCCGCGCGTTCGCCCGCGACCGCGCAACCCCACCCGGGCGCTACCGCACCCGCAGTCGACGCGGCACCGCCCCGACCGCGGACCGCTCACCACAGGAGTCCGACCGGCCCTGATCAAGGCCGCGATGCTCGCCGGGGCGGTGGAGCATGATCCTTCTCGAGTCTCATGCGGCCATAGCGACCCGGCTGAAGGGCGCTGCAGGCGGTGCGATCACCTTCTGGGTTGACGGCGCGCTACGCGTTCTCGCGGTTCAGCAGGTGGCGGCCGGTGACGAAGGGCTGGTCGGCGTAGTTGACGATGCCGGGGGCCGCGGCGACGACGTGGGGGATCGCGTTGACCGCGGGCATGGCCGTCGGCCCGGCCGACGCGAAGTGGGCACTGCCAATCGGCGCCAGCCGCACCTGAACGCCGGGGTCGCCCTCGATCTCCAGCACGTAGCCGTCCTCGACCGGCCAGTTCGGCTCCATCTGGTCGCCGACCTTCCACACGAACCGGCACTCGATCACCGACCGGCCACCGGAGATCCCGGCGATCACCCCCTTGAAGCCCGAGATCTGGCCTTTCTCCAGCGTCATGAATCCAAAGTCGATGTCCTCCGTCGCGGCGGCGAACTCGGCGGTGAACCGGACCTCGTCGAGCTCGATCGCCAAGGCGTGCGCCAGCACGCGGATCTGCTCCTTGAACGACCCGCAGTTCACCTCGATCATCCCGGGGGCGGCCGGGTCGTCCGGCTGCAGGCCGATGCTCATCGCGCGGAACATCCGCTCGTTGGCGTAGCCGCTCATGTCCAGCGATTCCAGCATCGAGATCCGGTCGATCCGGGTGCACATCGCGCTCGCCGCGAGCACGGTCAGGCCCATCTGCCCGGGGTAGACGCCGGTCGTGTAGAGCGACGACCCGCCGCGTTCGCAGGCGGCCGCGAGCCGGTCGCGGACGTCCTCGCCATAGCCAGCGCCCGCGAGCATGTACATCGTGGACACGATGTTCACGCCGGCCGACAGAATGCGGTCGAGCTGGTCGAAGTCCGGCCGGTAGGCCATGTACGAGACGCAGTCCGGCTTCAGCGCCAGCAGCGCATCGACGTCGTCGGTCGCCGTGACGCCGATCGGCGCGATCCCGGCGAGCTCGCCGACGTCCTTACCGACCTTGCCCGGCGCATAGGCGTAACAGCCGACCAGCTCCAGTGCCGGGTGCCCGACCAGGCCGCGGACAGCCGCGGTGCCCGTCTTTCCCGTCGTCCACTGGACGACACGCAGCTTGCTCATCGATGTCTCCGTCTCCGTGGGTCCGGTCCTACCGGGCCTGCCGCTCGGGCGGGCGGGTCGAGGTCTCCATGAGCGCACGCCAGGTCAGGGTGACCTCGTCGCGCGGCAGGGCCAGCGACGGCGTTTCGTCTCGCGGTAGGGGTTCGCCGCCATGCCCTCGGTGTGATGACGCTGGCGGAGCTGCCGGTTATCCGCCGCGAACCCGCTGGCGGCCTCGACGGAAGAAGGCGAGGGCGTCCGCGACCGAGTGGACCCTGTCCCAGGTGAGGTAGGCGCCGAAGGATGCGTTCCAGAAACCGTCCGGCGTCGGGGGCGGCGGTGACGGCGGACCGACGTAGAGGTAGGGCTCCGCGACGGCCTCATCGCCGAGGGAGGCCCCGTAGTTGATGTCGCCGGCCCGGAGGGCGACGTCGGCGTGTTCGGGCCAGAGGGTGATCTCACTCGGGTCGTCGCCGGGGATCTCGGCTCGCCACTCGTGCAGCGCGGTGTCGCCGAGCGCGTACCAGGCGGCGATGCGCCGGGCCGCGGCGGCGTCGAGCGCCAGCTCGGCGTCGGGATCGCAGGGCGTGCTCAGGGGGTAGACCTCGGCCGGGCCGCCCGGCGCGGTCAGCCCGACCAGTGTCGCGGCAGCACGCAGGGTGCGCAGCGGCGCGCGCGTTTGCGCCGCGCCGGGCGCCTGCCCGTCCGTCCGGACGCGCACGACGAGGTCGGTGCCCTCGACGGCGAGGGTTCGGGCGTCGTCGCCGAACGCGGGCGTAGCGAACCCGCCGGGAGTGACGGTCAGGCCGAGGCGGCCGCTGGCCTGGTAGCGAGCCGCGGCGAAGACGTGTTCGGCGACGGCGTGCAACGCCGCGCGGGTGCGGACGAAGGGGGCGTCGATGCCGCTGTCGTGACTCATGGCGAGCTCCCTGGTTGTCCGGCCCCTGGCACCGACGGATCCAGGAGGGCCAGCCGAAGGATATTCCGGTCGCGGACGGGCACTGTCCGAACGTCGACGGGCAGCGCGGGCGCCGGGTTCCGGGCGAGCACCGGCGCGCCCGTCGAGCGACGAGCCGGGCTCCGCCACCGACCCGCCACCAAGATTCACCCGCAGATCCAGCGCGAATACCGATCCATGCACGCATATACGGGCTATATTTCCAGCATAGACCGCATACGCGGACTTATTGAGATCTTGGCGAGGCTTGATTCGCCCGCCGGCCCGCGTGGACCCGACCCTGGCCAGGCCAGGTCACGAATGCCGGTGGGCCTAGTCGTCGTCCGCGGCGATCGCGTCGTCCACAGCTCGAGGTCGGTCGGGTCCACCGACCTCCGTCGGCGTGCGCGCACCTGCCTCACCAGGCCGAAGATCCCAGTCAGAGCACTCGGCAAGGACTGCAACCAACACACATGGCAGACATCCGCTTCCTGCATCGCCGCCTCGCCGCTGTCCTCCTAGCGGCGCTGGTGGCACTTCCAGCACTGACCGCCTGTGGTGACGACACCGCCAGTACCCAGAGCGGTTCCGCCAGCCGGACAACCGCGGCCGCGGCGGCGACGCGCACCGTCGTCGACATGTCCGGCAACCGCGTCGAGGTACCGACGCGGCCGATGCGGATCGTCACCAACTATCCGGCGGTCACTCAGATCATCTTCCTGCTCGGCGCGATCGAGCGACAGGTAGGGGTGACCCAGAGCAATCTGACGACCCTGCCGCTGTTCAAGAAGATCTATCCGCCGCTCGCGGCCAAGACCGCCGTCTTCGCCACGGACACGACCACCGTGAACAACGAGGTCCTGCTGGCGCAGAAACCGGACCTGGTGCTCCTGAGCGCCGGTAACGGGACGCTCCGCAAGACGATCACCGGGCTGGGGATCCCGACCGTCGACATCGCCAGTTTCCCGAACTCCGACAAGCTCAAGGCCGGCGTCACCTTCATCGCCAGCGTTCTCGGCGGGGACGCGCCGGCACGGGCGAAGAAGTTCACAGAGTTCTACGACAGCTCGCTCACCCGTGCCGCAGCGGGCACGAAGGGCCTTCCCGACGCGGAGCGCCCGAAGATCTACTACACGGCGGACAACCCGTTGAGCACCGACGCGAGCAAGACGATCGCCGAGGTCTGGGCGCGCCAGGGCGGGGGTGTGGCCGTCACGGAGAACAAGGGGATTCAGGGCACCGCCAAGGCGGTGACGCTCGAGAGCGTGGTCTCCTGGAATCCGGACTACATCATCTGCCGGGACCACACGACCTGCGAGGAAATCCTCAAGGACGACCGTTGGTCCACCGTCGCCGCGGTGCGGGACCACCACGTGATCACCAACCCGCGCGGAGTGTTCGTCTGGGCCGCGCGCAGCGCCGAATCCGCGCTGCAGCCGCTGTGGGTCGCCAAGACCCTGCACCCCGACCGCTTCACCGACGTGGATATCGCGAAGGAGATCAAGACCTTCTACACCACCTTCTACAACTACAAACTGACCGACGCCGAGGTCGACGGAATCCTCAACCCGACGCAACCCTGACCGGACGCAAGCCCTGACCGGATGCGCGGCCCGACCGCGTGTCACCGGGCGGCGGGCGATCCCTGCCCGCCGCCCGGACCGGCAGTTCGTCGACCGGCGCCGTCCGGCAGTCGATGGGCGGTGCGGCGGGCGCGGTTCAGTCGCGGGAGACCCACCAGCTGGAGCCGCCGACGCGGTCGCCCGGGTTCCAGATGAACGCGTACTTGCGGTCGGAGTCGTAGTTGTAGATGGGTGCGTAGAGCCAGCCGCTCTTGTCGTCGTTCCACAGGCCGACGGAGTCGCCGTGGCGGATGACGTCGTGGCCGGCGACGGACAGGCCGCAGTCGTCGAGAATCCTGACGGTGCTGTTGATGGTCAGCTCACCGCCGTAGGGGCCCCGCAGCTCACGGATGCGCACGTATTTTCCCTCGCCCTGGACGAATTCGGCACCGCCGAATCCGCCTATGCTGCCGTCGACAGAAAGGTCGCGCATCACCCTCAGCCCGTTGTGGCCGGAGGTGCTCATCTTGTCGCCGACGATGATGTCCTCTTCCAGCCGTACACCGCTGATGCCCTGGGTGCTGAGTTTGCTGCCGACGGTCAGGTCGTTGTTGGCACTGAGCAGCCCATTCACGTCGACCCGGGACCGGGCGGTGAGGTTGCCCGAGACCGTCAGTCCCTGCCCCACCGTCAGCTCCCGCTGGACCGTCAGCCCCTCCTGGAACGTCGCGTCCAGGTGGGCCGTCAGCCACCCGTGCACGTCGACGGTGTCCTGGGCGTTGACAGGGCCGTGGATGGTCAGGCCGGTCAGGGTGGGGTTGTTGACGGTGATGGTGAGGCTGGCGTACTGCTCGACCGACTCGAAGCCCGCCGCGGCCACCTGGGTTCCGTCGCCGGCGGCGGAGGCCTTCAGGATGAAGGTGGTGTCGCGGACGATCTCGCCGAACGAAACGGACCACGAGGTGCCGGTTCCCTCGTAGCGGGGATTGTCGTCCCCGCTGCCGTCGTACAGCCAGAAATAGCTGCCGTTGCTCTCCCAGGAGAGCTGGAGGGCGTCGCCGGCGTCGATGCTCGTCCTGGGCACGGTCGGCCGGCTCGGACTGCGGGACAGGAAGTTGCGCAGGTAGAAGATGGGCTCGATGACGGGCATGGTCAGGGTCCGCGGGCTCTTACGGCTGAATCCCTGCGGTTTCGTGCTGGAGGATTCGTAGACCTGCACGAGGAGCGGGTCACCGGTGGTGGTGGCGATCAGGCCACTGATGCTGAAGACCAGGGGGTAGTTGACCGCTTCCTTCGGGCTGGCATTGTGGAAGGTGAGCACGAAATTGTTGGCGCCGGCCAGGACGAGTTCATCACCGGCGTCCGCCTCCACCGACACCGGCTGCCATCTGCCGTCGTTCACCGCGATGACCGGATTCTCGGTGAAGTACGCGGTTCCGCTCTGCGTGCTGACCGGCACGGAGACCGCGATCCGGTCGGCGTAGATGGTCTGTGCGCCGCTGAGGACGGAGATGTTGATGCTCGCCTTGGTGCCCTTCTCGGGGTCACCGGCTGCCTCGAGGGGTGACGGGCTGGTGGCGGGGCGGTAGTCGAACAGGGGGTTTTCGGGCATGGCGAATCTCCTCCTGGCGTGCGGTGTGTGTCCTGACGTGCGGTAAGGAGCGACGTCGCTACTGCTCCGGGTCGGCGCGGAAGCGGAGCAGGCCGTCTTCGAGAAGGACAGCGGTGCCCGGGAACCGGGCTTCGAGCGGTGCCGGGACCAGTGCGTACGGCACCCAGGCGGCCCCGCCGGTCGTCGGGCGCAGCCAGGTCCAGGAGCCGTTCTTCTCGGCCGGCCGGGGAAGGGCGAGGGTTCCGGTCTCGGAACCGGCATCGGAACCGGCATCGGGATCTGGGTCGGCGTCCGGGTCGGGGTCACGGTCGGGCGGGCTGGTCGAAGCGTGTTCGGTGGTGAGGACGGGGCCGAAACGGAAAAGGGCCTGCAGGTGACGCAGCGCGTCGTCGGTGTGCCGAGGCGCAACGGTGACAGTCGCCGTGGGGGCGACTCCGCTGGTGGCGTGGACGGGCGCGCGCGGATCGAGGAGCAGGAGCAGCCGGGTAGGTGCCGTGTCACCGAACGTCAGCGGGATGTAGTTTCCGGTGCCGGCGGCGCCGGGCGGCCCGATCTGGGTGGTGTAGTCCTGCTGGTCGTCGGGTGCGGTGACGCTGTGGAAGCAGTCGTAGTCGTAGGAGCCGCGCGGGTCCGTGGCGTAGAAGCCGATGAGGCCGTCGTCGCGGGCGGCCACGTCGCCGAGGCGGATCTCGAACTGGTCGCCGGGGAAGGCCGCCGGCGGCGGGTCGAGCGTCGCGGTCCAGCCGGTGTCACGGATAGGGGGTCCGTCGAGGGTCAGCCGGACCTGCGCGGGGACAAGCGCCAGCGGGCGCCCGAGCAGCAGGGACAGGTTCTGGTCGGCGCGCTGGCCGAGCGGGTCGGTGGTCCACAGGGTTGAGTCGATGACGTCGAGGAAGGCCGTGAGGTTCGCCGCCGCGGCGAGCTTCGGGGAACCGATGAGGGCCGCGAGCTCGGGGACGTGGGCGGCGAGCTGCGCCGGGGTGGTGATGGCGCTGCCGGGCGGCGGCTCCCACTGGCCGGTGCGCCGGCCGTCGGGGCCGGTGAGCAGGCGGTAGGTGCCGAGCAGGAGCCCCGCCGGGTCGTAGAGCAGCAGGCTGTGGTCGAGATGGTTGGGGAGGATCCAGCCGGTGATGGGGCTGGGGTCGGCCGCGGTACCGACGATGCGGGTGCCGGTCTGGCCGTCGAGGAGGTCGAAGTCGAGCCGGGCGGGCTGCAGCGGGCGCGGGGGCAGCTGGGCGACGGAGGCGATCGTGGGTGTAAGCGAGGTCCCGGCGGCCAGCGCGGTGTCGACGGTGAGCGGGAAGTTGCGGTAGTCGTGCAGGCCACCGCTCTGGTCATCGCCGCTGACGACAGTCAGGACCCGGCCGAACTTGTCGTAGAGGAAGAGCTCCTCGAGGTGGATCTGCCCCTGGCGGGTCTCGTGGAAGGGGGCGCTGGTGCTGCCGGGCAGGTACGGGACGCTGCTGACCCGGCCGCGGTAACGCGCGGGCAGGCCGTCCTCGGTGGCGGCATCCGGGTAGCCGGCGAGGCCGGCGACGGTGGGAAAGTCGGCGTCGTCGGTCGTGGGGCGGCGGAAGGCGCGCAGGTCACGGGCGGCCAGGCGATCGTTGAAACCGGTGAGTTCCTGCGCGAGCAGGCCCCAGTCGCCGATCGCGGTGAGCCAGGCCTCGAGCTGGTCACGCTGGTCGTCGCCGCCGTGTTGGGCGACGTACTCCGTCAACCTGGCGGCGAACAGGGACCGGGGGTGCGGGCCGAGGGCGCAGAGGCCGGTGACGGTGACCCGGTCCAGGGGAACATCGATGCCGTCGGGGGTGAAGCGGTAGTCGGTGCCGTCGAAGGTCCAGCAGCGCCGCTCGCCCACGGAGTGCGGGATGTGCCGGTAGGAGATCTTCCATTCCATGAACAGCGGCTGCCAGGGCTGGCTCCAGGGCTCCAGGCCCAGCTCCGGGAGGGTGCCGGTGTAGGCGGCGGGTGGGTGGGTGCTCAGGACGGCCCGGACCTGCTCCGCCGACAGACCGCCGGCGGCGGCGGCCAGCGCGGCGGCGTTGCCGGGGTCGAGCAGGAAGTACTCCGCGAGCAGGCCGGCTACCTCGGGCGGGAAGGCGTCGAGACCGGCGACGGCGGGCACCGGGCCGCGGCCGGGTGCGGCGGTGATCGTCGAGCCCGCGACCGTGACGGCGCTGATCAGCGCGACGCCGTCGGCGGTGAGCGGCCGGACGGGTAGGGGCTGGTCGGGAACGGTCGCATCCGCCGGGGGCAGGATCCCCGACAGGCTGACCACCGGGTTGTTGCTCTGCGTGTACGGGGGGCGCGGGACGGCCTTGAGTTCCGCGCCGCCGCCGAGCCCCTTCGCCGCAGCGAAGGCGCCGACCCCGGCGAGGAACGCGTCATGGGCGCTGGCGTGGGCCTGGGTGTGATCGGGCTGGGGGACCTTCGCGGCCAGTTCCCGCACCTCGGCGGTTCGGGCACCCACGGTGTGGGCGAGGGATCCCGCTCGTTCGGCGTCGAGCTCGGACATCATCAGGTCCTGGTCGGGCACGTCATCGAGCGGGACCATCGACGCCCCCGCGATCCCGTTCTTCAGCCACAGCGCGTTGAGCTGCCACTGGAGGTCCGCCAGCTCGCCGAGTCGCTCGTCGAGCCGACGCTGATCGTCGTTGAGGGTGGCCAGCCAGGCCGGCGGGACGAAGGGCGGCGCCGGCGCGGGCCCGGCGGGGGCGGGCG
>NZ_JALKFU020000369.1 GCF_023242965.2 Frankia sp. AgKG'84/4 | reverse complement strand
GCGCCACCGCGAGGGCGCGGGCGGACAGCGCGTCGTGGGTGTCCCAGTGCCCGCCGCCGAGCAGCGGGCGCAGCGCGCTGCGCTTCGCCGGGGTGCGCAAGCAGTTCCGCGACGGCACGGTCGCGCTCCTCGACACCGACCTGACGGTCCGCCCCGGCGAGTTCGTCTCCGTCGTCGGACCGTCGGGCTGTGGGAAGAGCACGCTGCTGCGGATCGCCAGCGGCCTCGACGACGCCACCGGCGGAACCGTGGACGTCGCCTCGCGCCACGTCGGCTACGTCTTTCAGGACGCGACGCTGCTGCCGTGGCGCAACGTCGCGGCGAACGTGGGGCTGCTCGCGGAACTGGAGCACCTGGACAAGCCCGAGCGGATCCGCCGTGTCGGCGAGGCGATCGGCCTGGTCGGGCTGAGCGGGTTCGAGAAGCACCTGCCGCACGAGCTCTCCGGCGGCATGCGGATGCGTACGTCGCTCGCCCGTTCACTGGTGCTCGACCCGTCGATCTTCCTGTTCGACGAGCCGTTCGGCGCCCTGGACGAGATCACCCGGGAACGGCTCAACGACGAGCTGCTGCGGATGTTCATGCTGCGCCGCTTCGCCGCGCTGTTCATCACCCATTCGGTGGCCGAGGCGGTGTTCCTGTCCACCCGGGTGGTGGTGATGAGCGGGCGGCCCGGGCGGGTGAAGGCGGACCTGGCCGTCCCGTTCGACTATCCGCGCTCGCCAGAGCTGCGCTACCAGCCCGAGTTCGCCGCCCTGTGCGGCGAGGTCTCCGGACTTCTGAGGAGTGAGGCGTGAGCGCACCCGTGCCCGCGGCGACCGATACGACCACGGCGGACCCGGCCGCTCCCGCGCCCGCGGGAACCGGGCCCGCGGGAACCGGGCCTACGGGAACCGGGCCTGCCGATGCCGCCGCGGTGGCCGCGGCGCCGATTGCCCTGCGCCGGCTCGGCGCTGCGTGCGTGTGCGAGCCACCGCCCGTTCCGCCGCTGACGAGCCCCCCGTTTTCCATGGCCACCTGAGCGTTTCCCTTCTGCGCGCGACGCCGTTGGAACGCCCGCCCGCCGGGGCGTTTCCCTGGCATTCGTCGCCGAAAACCCTCAAAGAATGTTTTCGGTAGGGCGGTGGGCATCGCGATAGCATTCCCGCCGCGCTGGCCGCGGTGGTGCCGCGTTGCCAGGAAGTAGGAGCTCAACGGGTCGGATCCACTGTCGTGATTCGACGAGCCTGACGATAGGCGAATCGTGCCGCCGCGACCAGGAATGTAGGTCACGGAACGGTTGTCGCGCGTTGTCTCGTCATTTCCGTTGCCGGCAATGGCTTTCGAGACGATCTACGTCTTTCGTCCGGCTTACGGCGTTCGTCGGCCGACGGGTCAGGACTGGCCGAAGGCCGGCCCGTCGAAGGTGTCGACGCGGGCGAACGCGCTCACCGGTTCGCGACCCAGGCGCCGCACGGTCCGAACGGGGTGGCCGAGCGCGAGGACGGCGGCGACGCCATGGTCGGCCGGGATCCGCAGCAGCCGCGCCGCCTCGGGTTCGCGGCGGGCGAGGAAGGTGGTCAGCGTCCCGCCGAGGCCGACGTCGCGGGCGGCGAGCAGGACGTTCTGGGCGAACGGGTAGATCGACGCGCCGCCGACGACGCTCTGCCGCGCCAGCTCCACATCGGTGACCGCGAGTGCGGTGAGCCGCACGGCGAGGACGAGCAGCACGGGCACCTGGTCGAAGTCGTCGATGAAGGCGCTGGGCGCCGGGGTGCGGGCGGCCTCGTCGAGATCGATCGCGGCGCCGTGCCACTGCCCGTCCGGCCCGGGCGCGAAGGGCCGCACGCCCGCGTGCAGTTGCGCCATGTACTCCCGCCAGCCGAGCTGGACCAGGTCGCGCACCTGCCGGCGCAGCTCGGGATCGCGCAGCACGATCACCACCCACGGCTGCTGGTTGCCGCCGCTCGGGGCGAACCGCGCCGCCTCCAGCACTGCGGCGAGCACCTCGTCGGCGACGGGCTCGGCGGTGAACTCACGCACGGCACCGGCGGTCCGCATCACCTCACGCAGCTCCACCCGGCGAGCCTAACTGGATTCGGAGGTGGGCGGCGGATGCGGAGATGGGTTGCCCAGCGCCGGCATCCACGGCCGGTTCGCCGTCGAGCGGGCGACGATGACACCGAAGTCGCGCCACACCGCCGGCTGCTGGGCGGGCGTCAGGTTCGCGTAGGCGCCGACGGGCCGCCGCGGTGTCCACCCTGGAGACGTAGGCAGTGTGACACCCAGGAGACCGCCACCGACGTCGCCGGCTCCTCGCCCCAGCCGAGGTGCACCTGCTCCGGGATGGTGCCGACGTCCGGAGCGTGGCGTGCACGGGACCATCCGGTGAACCGACCCGAGCGATGACGGTGGCCTCCGGTGCCGATCGCGGGGATGGTGGAGAGCATGCGCGGCGGAGCTGATCGGCACGACGAGGGACCTGACGACGCCGATGCGCGGGTCGGGGCGCCGGCCCGGTCGGCGGCGGGGCTGCCCGGGGTCGGGCACGCGATGGCCCAGGCGTTCGAGCGGATGGGGCCGCGGCGGTCGCTGCGCACACTGCGCCTGGTCAACCAGGACCACGGGTTCGACTGCCCGGGCTGTGCCTGGCCCGAGCCGCCGGGGGAGCGCTCTGTCGCCGAGTTCTGCGAGAACGGGGCGAAGGCGGTCGCCGAGGAGGCCACCCGGGCGCGCGTGACGCCGGCATTTTTCGCCGAGCATTCGCTGACCGACCTCGCCGGGCGCTCCGGGCACTGGCTGGGCCGTCAGGGGCGCATCGTCGAACCGATGTACCGGTCGCCGGGCGCCACGCACTACACCCCGGTCGGCTGGGACGAGGCGTTCCGGCTCGTCGCCGCGGAGCTGACCGCGCTCGCGAGCCCGGAGGAGGCCGCGTTCTACACCTCTGGGCGCACCAGCAACGAGGCGGCGTTCGTCTACCAGCTGTTCGTCCGCATGCTCGGCACGAACAACCTGCCGGACTGCTCGAACCTGTGCCACGAGTCCTCCGGCACGGCGCTGACGGCGACGATCGGGGTCGGCAAGGGCTCGGTGACCCTCGCCGACCTGGAGGCCGCCGACCTGGTGCTCGTCGTCGGGCAGAACCCCGGCACGAACCATCCGCGGATGCTCAGCTCGCTGGAACGGGTCAAGCGCGCCGGCGGCAGTATCGTCGCGGTCAACCCGCTGCCCGAGGCGGCGCTGCTGCGGTTCCGTAACCCGCAGAACGCCCGCGGCCTGCTCGGGCGCGGCACCCCGCTCGCCGACCAGTTCCTGCAGATCCGCCTCGGCGGTGACCTTGCGCTGTTCCAGGGGCTGGCCCGCCGGCTGCTCGACGCGGAGGACGCGGCCCCCGGCACCGTCCTCGACCACGACTTCATCGACGCGCACAGCACCGGTTTCGACGCGTTCGCCGAGCACGTGCGGACCCATCTCGGCGACGACGAGATCGCCGCCGTCACCGGCCTGGCGGCGGCGGAGATCGACGAGCTGGCCCGGCGGATGCTCGCCGCCGAGCGGGTCGTCGTGTGCTGGGCGATGGGCCTGACCCAGCACGCGGGCGCCGTCGCGACGATCCAGGAGGTCGTCAACGTCCTGCTGATGCGCGGCAACATCGGCCGCCCCGGCGCCGGGGTGTGCCCGGTGCGCGGGCACTCGAACGTCCAGGGGGACCGGACGATGGGCATCTGGGAGCGGCCGACCACGGCGTTCCTGGACGCCCTCGGCGCCGAGTTCGGCTTCGACCCGCCGCGCCAGCACGGTCATGACGTCGTCGACACGATCCGGGCGATGCGCGACGGGCGGGTGAAGGTGTTCCTCGGGATGGGCGGGAACTTCGTCGCCGCGAGCCCGGATTCGGCGGTGACCGAGGCGGCGATGCGCGCCTGCCGGCTGACGGTGCAGGTGTCGACGACCCTCAATCGGTCACACGCGGTGACCGGCGAGGCGGCGCTGATCCTCCCGACGCTTGGCCGCACCGAGGTCGACGAGCAGGCTGGCGGGCGCCAGCAGGTCACCGTCGAGGATTCGATGGGCATGGTGCATGCCTCCCGGGGGACGCTGGCGCCGGCCGGTCCGGCGCTACGTTCCGAGGTGGCGATCGTCTGCGGCCTCGCCGCGGCGACCCTGACGGCGGCACCCGCCGGCGCGGACAGCGCGCTGGCGCGGGTGGACTGGGCCGGGCTCGCCGCCGACTACCGGCGCGTGCGCGGGCACATCTCCCGGGTCGTGCCCGGCTTCGAGGACTTCGAGGACCGCCTCGGCGCGCCCGGCGGGTTCGCGCTGCCGCACCCGCCGCGCGACAGCCGCACCTTCCCGACGGCGAGTGGCCGGGCGGCGTTCACGGTGAACGACTGCGACGTCCCGCGGGTGCCGCCGGGCCATCTGCTGCTGCAGACCATGCGCAGCCACGACCAGTACAACACCACGATCTACGGTCTCGACGACCGTTACCGAGGGGTGCGCGGCGGGCGCCGGGTCGTGTTCGTCCACCCGGAGGACCTCGCCGAGCGGGCCATCGCCGATGGGACCCACGTCGACCTGGTCAGCGTGTGGACCGACGGGACGACCCGGCGGGCGGAGAGCTTCCGGGCGGTGGCGTTCCCGACCGCCCGCGGTTGCGCCGCCGCCTACTTTCCGGAGACGAACGTGCTGGTCCCACTCGACTCGACGGCGGCGGGCAGTAACACGCCGACGTCGAAGTCGCTGGTCGTCCGGCTCGAACCGACGTCGCCGTCGCCGTCGCCGCGGCGCGGGGACGGCTGATGGGCCGGGCCAGCGCCCGGCGCCCCGTCACCCGGGTGCGGGCCGGGGTGGTGACGGCGGTCCGTCCCGACACGGTCGCGGGGGAGGAGCCGCTGGAGATCCGCGTCGGCGGCCGGCCGCTGGCGGTGACGATGCGCACCCCCGGCGACGACATGGACCTCGCCGTGGGCTTCCTCCTCGGCGAGGGCCTGATCGCCTCCGGCGCGGACGTGGCGGCGATGCGCTACTGCGTGAGCCGGGACGGCGCGCTCGACGCCGACGGCCGGCCCACCTACAACGTGCTCGACGTGACGCTAGCCGCCGGCGTCCCGGCGCCCACGGCCCAGGACGCCCGCGCCTTCTACACGACCAGTTCGTGCGGACTGTGCGGGAAGGCGAGCATCGACGCGGTGCGGCTGCGCAGCCGGTTCCCGGTCGCCGACGACCCGCTGCGGGTCGCGCCCGCCACCGTGTGCGCGCTGCCCGAGGGCCTGCGGGCGGCCCAGCGG
>NZ_JALKFU020000368.1 GCF_023242965.2 Frankia sp. AgKG'84/4 | reverse complement strand
ACCCCGGCTCGGCGCCGCGCAACACCGCCTCGCCCGCGAGCACGGTGGCGGCCCACGGTCCGGGCACGACGCCCGCGCCGAACTCCCGGGCGATCACCTGCACGTCGACGAGGCCGAGGTCGAGGCCGCCGTGGTCGGCCGGTATCCGCGCGGAGAGCCAGCCCTGCTCCCCGATCGCCTTCCACAGGTCGACCGGGTGGCCGTCACCGGCGGGATCGTCGACCACGGCCCGCACCGCGGTGAGGTCGAAGCGGCCGGCGAGCAGATCGCGGACGGAGGCGGCGAGCGCACGCTGCTCGTCGGTCAGGGCGAAGAACACGGTCGGTGGTCTCCTGACGGAACGGGGCTGACGGACAGGGGTCTGGGACGCGGGAGGCTGGGACGCGGGAGGCTGGGACGCGGGAGGCTGGGAGACAGCGGGCCAGGACGCACGCGGCGGCCTAGGACCCGCGTGGCAGGCCGAGCACCCGCTCGGCGACGATCGACCGCTGCACCTGCGACGATCCGCCCCAGATCGTCACCGACCTGGTCCAGAAGCTCTCGCGGCGCAGCGCCGTCAGGTCGACGTCCGCCGTGGGCCGCACGAGCGCCGCGTCAGGGCCGAGCAGCTCGTCGAACGTCTCGAACAGCCCCTGGTAGGTCTGCGACCACTGCAGTTTCGTCACCGACGAGGCGAAGCCGAGATCACGGCCCTGCTCGACCTCGGTGAGCACGTGCAACGAGTGGTAGCGCAGGCATTCCAGCTCGACCCGGCGACGCGCGAGTTCCTGGCGCACGACCGGGTCACCGTCGCGCCCGAGCGCTTTGGCGACCCGCACGATCTCCTCGAAGGCACGCAGGTAGTCGGTGTACTGGCCGATGGCGGACGCGCCGCGCTCGAACGAAAGCAGCAGCATCGCCGTCGCCCAGCCGTTGCCGAGGCCGCCGACGCAGGCCGACGCGGGCACCCGCACGTCCGTGAAAAAGACCTCGCCGAACTCGCTGACGCCGCTCATCTGCCGGATCGGGCGGACCTCCACCCCGGGCGCATGCATGTCGATCAGCAGCAGGGACAGCCCGCGGTGCCGGCTGGAGCCCGGCTCCGTGCGGACCATGGTGAAGATCTGGTCGCCGCGGCGGGCGGACGTCGTCCAGACCTTCTGACCGTTGACGATGAACGCGTCGCCGTCGCGCTCCCCGTGGGTGCGCAGGGCCGCGAGGTCGGAGCCGGCGCCGGGCTCGGAGAAACCCTGGCACCAGATCACCTCGTTGCGCAGCATCGGACCGATGATCTCGGCCTTCTGCTCCGGGGTGCCGACGGCCATCAGGGTCGGCGCCAGGAAGGTCAGCCCGAGGGTGTTCACCGACCGCGGGCCGCGGGCCCGGGCCAGCTCCTCGTCGTGGATCGCGGCCATCGCCGGGCTGCCCCCGCGCCCGCCGTACTCCACCGGCCACTCGATCCCGGCGAAACCGGCCAGCGCCTTGCGGCGCTCCCAGTCCCGCCGCAGGTCAAACGCCTCGTCCTCGTCCAGCGACGCCCAGAATCCGGACGCGGCCCACCGCGCGGGGATGTTCGCCGCGAGCCAAGCCCGCAGGTCGACGCGGAACTCCTCCGCCGCCGGGGAGTAGGTCAGGTCCACGTGGTCGCACCCATCTGTCGGCCTCGTCGCAGGGGCGGGAGGGTCCGGACACTCAGACCGTAGTACTCCATGAGCCGGTCGTGTGTCGCTCGACAAACTCCGGCCAGCGCCGTCGCGCCGCCCCGCCGACGCCCGTCGTTCATCTGCCCACAGGCATTCGTCACCGTCAGCCGGCACGATGGAGACAGCCGGGCCGCGACGGCCGCGCCCCGCCAGGACGCTCCACCGCCATCGGCACGCACCACGACCATCAGCACGCACCACCAGCACGCGCACTCTGAGCACGCGCACCACCACTACACACCACCACACACCACGCAGGCTCGAAGGAGGACCGCCGCCATGACGCAGACCAGGCCCGCAGCATCGCCCGCGAGCCTCGATTCCACCCGTCGCGCCGAGGCGCTGCGTCGCATGCGTACCGAGGAGGTGGACATCGCCGTGATCGGCGGGGGGGTGACCGGGTCGGGCGTGGCCCTCGACGCCGCGACCCGCGGCCTGTCCGTCGCCCTCGTCGAGGCCCGCGACCTGGCCGCCGGCACGTCCAGCCGGTCCAGCAAGCTCATCCACGGCGGCCTGCGCTACCTCGAGCAGCTCAACGCCCCGCTGGTCCGCGAGGCGCTGCGGGAACGCTCGCTGATGCTGGACACGCTCGCGCCGCACCTCGTCCGCACCGTCCCGTTTCTGCTGCCGCTGACCCGCCATGGCTGGGAGCGGGCCTACATCGGCAGCGGGGTGCTGCTCTACGACACCCTCGGCCAGGGCCTGGCCCGCATCGGCCCGGGCGGCGATGGCACGCTGCCGCACCACCGGCACCTGACCCGCAAGGCCGCCCTGCGGGTCTTCCCGTCGCTGCGCCCGGACGCCCTCGTCGGCGCCATCCAGTACTGGGACGGCCAGGTCGACGACGCCCGGCACACCCTGTTCGTCGCCCGCACCGCCGCGCGCTACGGCGCGAGTGTGGCGACCAGCGCCCGCGTCACCGGCCTGCTGCGCGACGGCGACCGGGTCACCGGCGTCACCGTGCTCGACCTCGAGAGCGGCGAGCGGATCGCGCTGCGCGCGCGCCAGACGATCAACGCGACCGGGGTGTGGACGGACGAGATCCAGTCGATGGTCGGCGGCCCGTCGCCGTTCACCGTGCGGGCCTCGAAGGGCGTGCACATCGTAGTGCCGCGCGAGCGGGTGCACGGCGAGACCGGGCTGATCCTGCGCACCGAGCGCAGCGTCCTGTTCGTCATTCCCTGGGGTAGTCACTGGATCATCGGCACCACGGACACCGAGTGGGACCTCGACCTCGCCCACCCGGTGGCGACCAGCGCCGACATCGACTACCTGCTGACGACCGTCAACCGGGTGCTGCGCACCCCGCTGAGCACCGACGACGTCATCGGCGTCTACGCCGGTCTGCGCCCCCTGCTGGCCGGCGAGTCCGACGACACCACCCAGCTCTCCCGGGAACACGCGGTCGTTTCTCCCCTGCCCGGTCTGACGATGGTCGCCGGCGGCAAGTACACGACGTACCGGGTGATGGCCGCCGACGCTGTCGACGCCGCCGTGCGGGGAATGGGCCGACCGGTTCCGCCGTCGTGCACGGAGAAGATCCCGCTGCTCGGCGCGGATGGCTACCCGGCCCTGTGGAACGCCCGGGAGACCCTGGCGCGCCGCTACGGGCTGCGGGTCAACTGGATCGAGCACCTGCTGCACCGCTACGGCACGCTCGCCGAGGAGGTCCTGGCACTCGCCGCGACCCGCCCGGAACTCGCCACGGCGCTGCCCGGGGCGCCGGCCTACCTCGGTGCCGAAGCGGTGTACGCGGCCACCCACGAGGGCGCGCTGCACCTCGACGACGTGCTCACCCGCCGGACCCGGATCTCCATCGAGACCCAGGACCGCGGCGTCGAGGCGGCCCCCGCCGTCGCCGCGCTGATCGCCCCCACGTTGGGCTGGGACGCCGCCGCCCGCGACCGCGAGGTCGGGCACTACCTGGCCCGGGTGGCAGCGGAACGGGCCGCCCAGGAGCAGGCCGACGACGCCACCGCGGACGCCACCCGCGCCGGGGCGCCCGACGTGCGCCGAGATGCCTACCCGGACCGGCGCGCGCCGGCACCGGCCGCCGGCTGATCACGCGCTCCGTCACACAGGGCTTTCCGTCAAACAGGTCACTTTGTCAAACAGGGTATTTCGCCCAGGTGTGCCTGGGGGTTTTATGGCTGCCGGCTGCGGAAGGGAGTCGGCATGGCAACCCTTCTCTGGCTGATCGCCGTGGTGCTGGTCATCGCTGGAATCGTGACAATCGTGCGCGGCGGTCTGCTCTACGGGATCGCGCTCATCGTCGTAGGCCTGCTCATCGGTCCGGGCGGGGTCTCGATTTTCACCTGATCCCGCCGTGCCGTCGTCGTTGTGACGTCGAGCGTTTCGCCCACACCGGTTTCTTGTCGGCGTGGGTGCCGTCCACCCGACAGTCGGAATTCCCGCACCCGGCCGCCGGCAACCATGCCGGCGGCCGGCTCACAATCCGTACTCCTCCAACAGGCGCAACCAGACCTCGCTCACCGTCGGAAACGACGGCACCGCATGCCACAGCCGTTCCAGCGGTACCGCGCCGACGATGGCGATCGTGGCCGCGTGCACCAGTTCCTGGGTGTCCTGGCCGGTGAACGTCGCGCCGACGAGAACGCGGCGCTGCTCGTCCACGACGAGTTTGGACGTGCCGGTGGCTCCCTCGCCGCGCACCGAGGACCCCGCGACCCCGCCGGTCGCCACGCTGACGGCGCGGACCGACAGGCCCGCCTCGCGGGCCGCCCGCTCGGTCAGCCCGACCGCGCTGACCTGCGGATCGGTGAAGGTCACCCGCGGCACGGCGCGCCCGTCGGCGAGATCCCGGGCGTCCTGCCCGGCGGAATCCCGCCGCCCGGTGATCACATCGGCGGCAATCCGCGCCTGGTACTTGCCCATGTGCGTCAGCAGGGCGCGGCCGTTGACGTCGCCGACGGCATACAGCCAGCCCGCCGCGACGCCCACCGCGCGCAGCCGCTCGTCGACCTCGATGAAACCGCCGGCGCGCAGACCGAGCGCGTCAAGTCCCAGCTCCGCGGTCGCCGGGGTGCGCCCGACCGCCACGAGGATCTCGTCGGCCTCGAAGGTCCCCGGCCCCGCCTCGCCACCGGGGCTGCCGGGGCCGTCGGCGTGCGTGCCGGAGCCGGGGCCGGAGCCGGGGCCGGGGCCGGCCGACCCCGCACCGCGGTCGAGGGTGACCGTCACCGGCGGACGCGGCTGGTCGACGCCGCCGGGGGCCCGGCGGACCTCGACGACCCGGGTGCCGAGGAGCACCGTGATGCCGTCCGCCTCGAACGACTCCTTCACCTGGTCACCGGCGAACTCCTCCTCGCGGGCCAGCAGCCGGGGCCCACCCTCGACGACGGTGACCGTCTCGCTGCCGAGCCGGCGGAACGCCTGGGCCAGTTCGGCGCCGACCGCGCCGCCGCCGAGCACCACCAGCCGCCGCGGCACGGTGTGGGCACCGGTCGAGGCGCGGTTGTCCCATGGCTGCGCGTCGGCGAGGCCCGGGATGGGCGGGACCGTCGCTCGGGTTCCGGTGGCGACCACGACCGCCCGGGCCGCCCGCAGCAGCCGGCGCGCGCCATCGGCCGCGGTGACCTCCACCT
>NZ_JALKFU020000367.1 GCF_023242965.2 Frankia sp. AgKG'84/4 | reverse complement strand
GCCGGGCCGCGTTCGGCGCGGGTCGGCGCCGCGCGGCGGCTGAAGCGGTCGGCGCATCGGCGCGAGCAGGGCAGTTTCCTCGTCGAGGGAGCGCAGGCGGTCGGCGCGGCACTCGCCGCCGGCGCGCTCATCGAGCTGTTCGTCGGCGTCTCGGCGGCCGCCCGGCACGAGGAGCTGCTGCGGGCCGTGGCCGTGCCGGTCCGCCTCGTCACCGATGAGGCGGCCGCCGGGTTGTCCGAGACGGTCACGCCGCAGGGGCTCGTGGGGGTCGCGGCGCTGCCCGATCACCGCGTCACCGAGCTGGCCGCGCCACGTCTGGTCGCGGTGTGCGTGGGAGCGAGCGACCCGGGCAACGCCGGCACGGTGATCCGCAGCGCGGACGCCGCCGGCGCCGACGCCGTCGTGTTCACCGGCGTCGGCGTCGACCCGTTCGGCGGCAAGTGCGTGCGCTCGTCCGCGGGCAGCCACTTCCACCTCCCGGTGATCGTCGAGGGTCGGCTGGCCGACACGGTGGCGGGCCTGCGGGCGCGGGGCTGCCAGATCATCGCCACCGCCGGGACCGCGCCTCGTGACCTGGACGACGCGGTCACCGCGGGCGAGCTCGCCGGCCCGACCGCGTGGCTGTTCGGCAACGAGGCGCACGGCCTGGACCCCGCCGGGCTGGCCGCCGCGGACACGGCGATCCGGGTGCCGGTGTACGGTCAGGCCGAGTCCCTGAATCTTGCGGTTGCGTCCGCCCTGTGCCTGTACGCGTCGGCGCGGGCGCAGAGAACGGGTAGGTCCGGTACTGACGGCACCGGAGGAGGTGGTCGGCGGTGATGAACACCGTCGCATCGACATCCGAGCAGGCGCCGACCGCGGCCGACGCGGGCGCGGCCGATGCCGCGGCGGCCAGCCTGCCCACCATCGCGCAATCGGCATCAGGCGAGGCCATGACTGCGGACGACGAGCCAGCGCAGGACCCCGGCGCGCAGAGCGCCGGGTCGGCCGCGCTCGACGGGCCGCTGCCCGCGGCGGCGTTCGACCTGCTGCCCGACGCCGTGGTCGTCACCGATGCCGCCGGCACCGTCGAGGTGTTCAACCGGGCGGCCGCCCGCCTGGTCGGCACGCAGGCACCCGCCGCGGTCGGCCGGCACCTCAACGAGGTGCTGCCATTGCTCGACGAGCGGGGCAACGACTGGTGGGAGTGCTCAGCGCAGAGCCGGGACATGCCCAGCGTCGTCGGGCAGCCCGAGCGCCGGCTGACCTACGCCGGCCCGGACCAGGACCGCGACTTCCACGTCACCGCCCGGTTCACCCGGGTCGCCGGCCGCCTGGCCAGAGTCTCCCTGTCGCTGCGGGACACCTCGAGCCGCGAGCGGCTGGAACGTAACCGCGCCGACCTCGTCGCCACCGTCGCCCACGAGCTGCGATCGCCGCTGACCAGTGTGAAGGGTTTCACAGCGACCCTGCTCGCCAAGTGGGACCGGTTCACCGACGAGCAGAAGAAGTTGATGCTCAACACGGTCAACACCGACGCGGACCGGGTGACCCGGCTGCTCGCCGAGGTGCTCGACGTCTCCCGGATCGACTCCGGGCGCATCCAGGTCCGCAAGCAGATCGTCGACCTGCCGAGCCGGGTGCGCGCGGTGGTCGACGGCAAGATCGCCTCCGGCGCGGCCGGCGCCGACCGGTTCCTCGTGCGCCAGGACGGCGAACTGCCCGAGATGTGGGTCGACCAGGACAAGATGGAGCAGGTACTGCACAACCTCGTCGACAACGCCCTGCGCCACGGAGCGGGTACTGTGACGGTGTCGTTGCGCGGCGAGGAGTCCGGTACGGAGGTGAGCGTGGCCGACGAGGGCGAAGGCGTGTCCGCATCGAACGCCGCCCGCGTGTTCACCAAGTTCTGGCGCGGCGCCAGCCGGGGCAACGGCACCGGCCTGGGCCTGTACATCGCCAAGGCGCTGATCGAGGCGCACGGCGGCACGATCTCCGTCGGCCGGGCCGCGGGTGGCGGCGCCGAGTTCCGATTTTTCGTGCCCGCCGGCGGTCCGGTGTTCGGCTGAGGCCAAACGTCACGACCCGCTGGTGGGCGCCTTGGGCGGCATCGGCCTGATCCGCGGCGGCCTTACGTGCCGCGTGGTGCCGGGTGCCGCGCCGTGTTCTCCGCCACCCGTGCCGGGTTTCACCCCGCGCCGGGCGGCATCCACCCCGTGACCGATACGAGGATGTGCCCGTGTCCGCCCCTGGAGAGACCGTCGATCCGTCCCGGGTCGCAAGCCTCGACCCCGACCAGCTCGCCGCGGCCGTCGCGGCGGCGCGGGAGTCGATCAGCGCTGCCGCCGACCTCGACGCGTTGGCCGCCGTCCGCACCGCCCACGTGCAGGGCGACGCCGCCCCGCTGGTCCGCGCCCGCCGTGACCTCGGCGCCCTGGCACGCGAGGAACGCGCCGACGCCGGCCGCCGGCACAACGCCGCCCGCGCCGAGGTCCAGGCCGCCTTCGACGCGCGCCTGGCGGAGCTGAGCGCCGAACGCGACGCCCGCGTGCTGCGCGATGAGGTCATCGACGTCACCGTGCCGGTGACCCGGCGCCCCCGCGGCGCCCGCCATCCGCTGACCGCACTCACCGACCGGATCGTCGACGTCTTCGTGGCCATGGGCTACGAGGTCGCCGAGGGGCCCGAGGTCGAGCACGACTGGTTCAACTTCGAGGCCCTGAACATGCCCCCCGACCACCCCGCGCGCAGCGAGCACGACACGTTGTACGTCGAACCCGCCGGCTCCGGCCGGCTGCTGCGCACCCACACCTCCCCGGTGCAGATCCGCTCGCTGCTGTCCCGGCCGCTGCCCGTCTACGTCGTCGCCCCCGGGCGGACCTACCGCAACGACACGATCGACGCGACGCATTCGCCGGTGTTCGGCCAGTTCGAGTGCCTCGCCGTCGACGAGAACATCACCATGGCAGACCTGCGCGGCACGCTGTCGGTCTTCGCCGAGGCGCTGTTCGGCTCGGGCCTGTCGACGCGGCTGCGCCCGTCGTTCTTCCCGTTCACCGAACCGAGCGCGGAGCTGGACGTGCAGTGTTTCGCCTGCCGGGGCGAGGCGGCCCGCCAGCCGTGCCGGGTCTGCTCGGACGAGGGCTGGATCGAGATCGGCGGCTGCGGCATGGTCGACCCGAACGTGCTGCGGGCGGCGGGCGTGGACGCGACCCGCTACAGCGGTTTCGCCTTCGGAATGGGCCTGGAACGGGCGGCGATGTTCCGCCACGGCGTCCGGGAGATCCGCAACTTCGTCGACGGGGACGTCCGCTTCGGCCTCCCGTTCGGAATCGAGAGCTGACGCCATGCTGATCGTGATGTCCTGGTTGCGGGAGTACGTCGAGGGCCTGCCGCCGGCCCGAGCGGTCGCCGACGCGCTCATCCGCGCCGGCTTCGAGGTCGAGGGCGTGCGCACCGTCGGTTCCGACCTCGCCGGGGTCGTCGTCGGCGAGGTCGTCAGCTTCGAGCTCGTCGAGACGAAGAAGAAGGCCGTCCGCTGGTGCCAGGTCCGCGTCGCCGAGGTTGAAGGCGGGCCGTCGGGTACCCAGCTGTCGGGCGCGGGGGTCCCGGGAGGCGGGACGGGCGCCGGGGACGGCGTGCGGGGGATCGTCTGCGGGGCGCACAACTTCGCCGTCGGCGACCGGGTCGCCGTCGCTCTGCCTGGTGCCGTGCTGCCCGGCGGGTTCACCATCACCGCGCGCAGGACCTACGGCCATCTCAGCGATGGGATGATCTGCTCGGCCAGCGAGCTCGGCATCGGCGAGGACCACGACGGCATCCTCGTGCTGGCGCCGCAGACCCCGATCGGCGCGGAGGTCGCCGAGCTGCTCGACCTCGCCGACGAGGTGCTCGACATCGCCGTCACCCCGGACCGGGGCTACGCACTGTCCGTGCGCGGCATCGCCCGGGAGGCCGCGACGGCCTTCGCGCTGCCGTTCGCCGACCCCGCCGCGTCGGCGGACCCCGCGGCCAGCGCCGCCGTGGCCTACCCGGTCGTCGTCGAGGACACCGCCGGCTGCGACCGGTACGTCGCCCGGGTCGTCACCGGCGTCGACGCGACCGCCAGCACCCCGCTGACCTGGACCCGGCGGCTGTCGCTGGCCGGGATGCGGTCGATCTCCGCACCGGTCGACGTGACCAACGCGGTGCTGCTCGGCCTGGGCCAGCCGCTGCACGCCTTCGACCGAGCGAAGTTGTCCGGGCCGATCGTGGTCCGCGCCGCGGTGGCGGGGGAGAAGCTGCGCACCCTCGACGGCGTTGAGCGCGTCCTGGACCCGGAGGACCTGGTCATCGCCGACGGCTCCGGCCCGGTCGCCCTCGCCGGGGTGATGGGCGGGGCGAGCACGGAGGTCTCCGCGCAGACCACCGACATCGTGCTGGAGGCCGCGCACTTCGATCCGATCCGCATCGCGCGCACCGCCCGCCGTCACCGGCTGTCCTCCGAGGCGTCGAGGCGCTTCGAACGCGGTGTCGACCCCGCGCTCGCGCCGGTCGCCGCCGGCGCGGCCGTCGCCCTGCTCGCGGAGCTCACCGGTGCCCGGCCCGCGCCGGGCGTGACCGACATCGATCACCGCCCGTCTGCCGTCGCGATCGCACTGCCGCTCGCAGAGCCCGAGCGGCTCGCCGGGCGCTCGTACCCGGCGGAGGTGGTCCTGCGCCGTCTGACCGACGTCGGCTGCACGATCGCCGCGGGTAGCGGTGAAGGCGACGACGATCCGGTCGACGGCGACACGCTGATGGTCATCCCGCCGTCGTGGCGCCCCGACCTGACCCGGGTCGCCGACCTCGTCGAGGAGATCGTTCGACTGGAGGGCTACGACACGATCCCGGTCACCCTCCCGCGCCTGCCAGCCGGGCGGGGCCTCACCCCGGCCCAGCGGCTGCGCCGGGCCGTCGGGCGGGCGCTCGCCCACGCCGGGTTCGTCGAGGTGCTGACCCTGCCGTTCGTCGCGCGGGACGCGGCCGACTTCCTCGGCCTCGCCGCCGACGACCCGCGCCGCGCCGCCGTCCGGATGGCCAACCCCATCGCCGAGGACGCCGCCTACCTGCGCACCACGCTGCTGTCCGGACTGATCGCCACCGCGGTGCGCAACATCGGCCGCGGCCAGCAGGACCTGGCGCTGTTCGAGGTTGGCCTCGTCTTCCGCGAGCGGCCGGCCGGCACGCCGTGGCCGGCCTCGCCGCCGGCGTGGCGCCGACCGACCGACGAGGAGATCGCCGGCCTCGACGCCGCGCTGCCCGAGCAGCCCCGCCACATCGCCGCGCTGCTCACCGG
>NZ_JALKFU020000366.1 GCF_023242965.2 Frankia sp. AgKG'84/4 | reverse complement strand
GGGCCGGGCCGCGCCACGCGCGGCCCACCGGCGGTTGGCCTGGTTCAGCAGCACGATCGAGACGACGACGAGCGAGGAACCGACCACGCCGTCGAGCCAGTAGTGATTGGCGGTGATGACGACAACGGTGATCGTCAGCACCGGGTGCAGCACGGCGAGCCACCGGACCCGGTGCCGCAGGATCGTAATGATCGCCCATGCCTCGATCAGTGACCAGCCGACGTGCAGGCTCGGCATCGCGGCGTACTCGTTGGCGATGCCGCCGCTGCCCTCGCCGTAGGGCGAGGGGCCGTAACGTGCGCCGGTGTCGACCAGCGGGATGTGCAGGACGGAGGGCAGGAAGCGGGGCGGCGCGAGCGGGTACAGCAGGTGGATGACCAGCGCGATACCGGTCGTCAGAATCAGGACGTTGCGCACCCGGGTCCAGTGCCGCCGATGCCGGATGAACACCCAGAGCAGCAGGGCAATGACTGAAGGAAAGTGGACGAGGATGTAGAACCAGTCCGCGGACCGGATCAGGACCTGGCTGTGCAGTGCGAGGTGCTGGGCCGATGCCTCACTCGGCAGCCGCAGGATCCGTTCGAGCCGCCAGACGCTCTTCGCGTTGGCCAGGGCCGCGGGTTCCCGGCCCGCGGCGAGGTGCCGGCTGAAACTGTAGGCGCCGTAGAGCACCGCGATGAGAAGCAGCTGGCTGGCCGCGTACGCCACGGCGCCCACGACACCGCGCACCCCGGCGAGGCGGCGGATCTCGACGGGTCCCGCGTCGGCCCCGCCGGCTTCGCCCCGCCGCGCGGCTGGGCCACCCACCGGCCGGTCGTCGAGCGCGCCGAGGGCATGGCGCCCCAGCGGCGAACGCACCGCGCCGCGACGATCAGCCGAGTCCCTGCACCCGACCTGGGCCATCCCACCCCTCCCATCTGACGATCCGCGCCGCGCGTCCGGTCAACACGACCCAAACAGACGAACGTCTCCGACTCGCCGGAATTCCGCGTGGACCCGGATCACCGCCCGCTCAGCGGGACGCGACACCGAGACGACCCGGGGCTACCGCACCCAAGGCGGGACCTCCGCCCACGGGGAAGCGCCGGGCGACTCCGGCCCCGCAGGATCAAGGGGTGCCCGTGGCCGGCCCGTCAGGTCCTCGCCCACGACTCTGCTCCCTCCAGACCTGCCCACGCCACGAATATCTGCCGTCGGACATCCACCCCATGAACGGATGGTCCACCGACAACCCGATCAGGCCACACCGCAGACCCAATAAACGTCGGCAAGTGTGACAGCCAGGACGAAGGACGCCCACAAACCCGCCGAGATTCACCCATGAAGAAGACAAGCAGGACCACAATTTCGGTACAGGTGGCGGCCGGTCCCGCTTCCGGTCGCTCAGCGCCGACGGGCACCCTCGCTCACAGTGGCAGCGCACGGCAACCCGCGTGACAGCGTCCGGTCTGGGCTTCCCCACCGGTCGGTCGAGAGGGAGACGACATGGACGAGCACCGTCACGGGGTCGCGGTCGTAACCGGTGGGGGACGCGGTATCGGCGCCGCCTGCGCCGTGGCGCTCGCGGGCCGCGGCTGGGACGTCTGCCTGGGATACCGGTCCGACTCGGCGGCGGCCGAGTCGACCGCGCGGCGATGTCGCGCCCTAGGCGCCGCGACGACCACCGTGCGTGGCGATCTGGCGCTGCCCGAGGCGGTGCCGGACCTGTTCGCCGCTGCGGACCGGCTGGGCCCGGTCACGGTGCTCGTCAACAACGCCGGCGTCGTCGCGCCCTCGGCCCGGGTGGACGAGATCGACGCGGAGCGTCTGCACCGGATGCTGTCCGTCAACGTCATCGCCGCGTTCCTGTGCGCGGGGGCGGCGGTGCGGCGGATGTCGAACCGCCACGGCGGGGGCGGCGGTTCGATCGTGAACGTCTCGTCCGCGGCCGCGCGGCTCGGCAGCCCGGGGGTCTACGTCGACTACGCGGCGAGCAAGGGCGCGCTGGACACCCTGACGATCGGCCTCGCCAAGGAGGTCGCGCAGGAGGGCATCCGCGTCAACGGCGTACGCCCCGGCTTCGTCGACACCGAGATCCACGCCAGCGGCGGCGACCCGGACCGGGCTCGGCGGATGGCCGACGTCATTCCGCTCGGCAGGCCAGGCCGGGCGGACGAGGTCGCGGCGGCAGTCGGCTGGCTCTGCGGCGACGAGGCGTCGTATGTGACAGGGGCGACCCTCGATGTGACCGGGGGTCGCTAGGCGGCTCGGCCCCGCGGGCCGGCGCTGGTCAGCGCTGGCGGTGCGGGCGGAGGATCACCGTGGCGTCCGGATGGCGGCGGGTGTAGCGCACGGCGGCGCGACGGCTGGAACCCGCCGCCCACTCCAGCGTCCACTCGACCCCGACGAGATCGAGCAACGAGCGCAGCCGGTGCTCGAGTTCGTCCCGGGTCTCCTGCTCGGCGACCCGGGCGGCGCACACGACCGTCTCGACGCCGAAGGCGCAGTACACCCCGGCCGTCCAGCGGGCCCATCTGGACCATCGGTCCATCGTCGCGATCAGCACGAGTCGGGCGCCCAACCGCGCGGCGAGGTCGGCCGCCAGCAGCACGTCCGCCATGTCTGCCAGCTCGCCGACACGCAGACCGACCACGACGTGCCGGTCGCTGCGCACCAGTCGGGGAGTTTTCGTAGGCTCCGCCCGTTCCACGTTTCCTCCCGCGATGCTTTCCCAGTGCCGACCGCCCGTCGGTGTGCACGGGATTGTCTCGCTTCACGGCCTGCGATGTCGGGGTATCCGGCAGGTCATCCGTACCCCCTCGATCCCCAGATCACCTGTTCGGGATCACGATTGGGGCGTGGGCCCGACCAGCTGGTCCTCGAATGCACCAGATGGCAGGTTCCGCTCCACTCGTCGGCCGCTCACTGTTCCTGGGTTGATTGTGGCGGCCCGCACCGAAAAGGGGAAGAGCCCACGGGCATCCGCTGCCCCGGAGTGCTGCCACCGGCGGGTGACGCCGACCAGCCATGACCCAGCAGACCCGGCCGTTTACTTCCGGTGCTTCGGTTACGCGTGGGATAGGTCACCCGTCACTCTCGGGCACAAGGAAGCCCATCGGTGGGAGCCCCGCGTATCGGTTCGATACGCACGCCAAACACCGGTCCCGTCGACGAAATCTGACGTCGGCGTCCGAATACTGTGCGATCTCACCGTCATCGACCGCGTCCTTGACCGGCCAGAATCGCACCGGTCAACCGGCCCGCCGTCTTTGTCCCGGCTCGATGGGGTCCCCGCCGCCGGACTGGCCGGCGAACCGGCCGACGGGTGCGGTCTCGGCCGGGTCGTTCGCCGACCGGTCAGCCCCGACCGCGCGCACCGCCAGGTAGTGGGACAGCCGCCCTGCCAGCACGGACGCCCTGCCAGCACGGACGCCCGGTCTGCGCCGATCGCCGGCCGCAGCCCCGGACCGGCCCGGCAGCCGGACGCCGCACCGGCTCCGGTGGCGGAACGGCGCACCAGCGAGCGCCCGGGCAGGCCAACAACGGATGGGGCGGGTCCCGGCCGTCACCTTGAACGCCGCTTCACCAACACGAACTCGACAAACCTGATGCTTTTCACCGGAAGGTGGTCTTTCGGTGGCACCGAAGACGCGACGGCCGGGCCGGATCGCACCGAACGATGGTTCAGACAATGTGCCATCCGGCGCGGTCTGCTCGCCCGCCCGCTGGTCGCCGCTGAGCCGAGCGGACGTCGATCGAGCCGCAGCGGGATTCCAGCCAGGCCGCGCGATTACGCCGACCCACGGACCGGCCGGTCCACATGGCGGGACGTAGGTCCGTAGGTGAAGCGGGCGAAGTGGGCGAAGTGGGCGAAGTGGTGAAGTGGGCGAAGTGGTGAAGCCGCGGCGAGCCAGCCGGAACCGGTCGGGTGCCTTCGTGAAAACGATCCGCCCGGTTCCGCCGCCGCCCGCCACGGGCTCAGGTCTCCAGTCGCCTCAGTTCGGCCACGAAGGAATCCAGGAAGGCCGGCCAACCGTCCGGGGTCGTCACCGGATAGATCACGAACTTGCTCACCCCGGCGTCGACATACTCCGCGATCGACGCCCGGGCCGCATCCCAGCCGACGGGGATCAGCGACGCCGGATCGACGTCCGGATTGCGCTGTCGCATCGCATCGAGGCGTTCGGCCGGGGGCGCGTCGAAGGCGATCGACAGGCTCAGGCCGTAGTGGTCGTCGTCGATGTGACGCCCCGCGTCCGCGGCGGATCGGCGGATCTCGGCGATGCCGGCGGCGGCCTGCCCGGGACTGACCAGGCTGGCGAGCCAGCCGTCGCCGAAGCGGCCAATGCGGCGCAGGGCCGCCGGGGCCGCACCGCCGAGCCAGATGTCCAGCGGGCGGTCCGGCAGCGGGCCGATCCCGACGTCCGTGAAGTCGAAGAACTCGCCGCTGAAGGTCACCCGCGGCTCGCTCAGCAGGCGCCGCAGCACCTCGAGGGCCTCGTCGAAGACCGCACCCCGCCGGCCCGCGGGCACCGGATAGGCCGCCCGGTCGCCGGGCCTCGCCGGGCCCAGGCCCAGCACCGGCAGCACCCGGCGGGGGCCGAGCAGCGCCAGCGAGGCGAGGTGCTTGGCGAGCAGCACCGGGTTCCGGCCAGGCAGTACTGCCACCCCGGTACCGATCTTCAGACTGCTGGTGCGGCCCAGGGCGTAGGCCAGCCCGGCGAGCGGGTCCACCGCGGGCGAGGACAGGTGCTCGGACAGCCAGAGAGAGTCGATCTCAAGCTTCTCCAGCTGGTCGACCAGCGCGGCGAAGTCCGCCGGCCCCGCGGCGCCGAGGCCGATCCCGATGCGGACCTTCATCTGGCCTCCGTCCGATCCCGCCCTGGCTCACCCCTCCATAGTGCGCCCCAGACCTGCGATGTGCGTCACTTTTACGGGTGACAAATCGGCCTTTTCTGCCAGTCAGCCCGCGCTGGCCCCGTCCGATGCCGTGGCGAGGTCGGATTGAAGGTCATCGACGATCCGCCGCAGCAGTGGTTCGCGCAGGACGACCCGGTGATCGCCGGGGATCCGCCGGATCGCGGCGGGACCGGTGAGCACGCCGCGCCACGCCTCGATCTCGTCGTGGTCGTCCGCGAGCCAGACCACCGCCGGACCGTCGTAGGTGTGCGGGCGGTAGGTCATCGTCAGGATGCGGCCCTGGTTGTGGAACGTCTCGTAGCGGTGCGTTCCCCGGAACCGGACCAGGCCGGCCAACGGCAGCTCGACGAGCTGGCGGAGCCGGTCGGCCACGACCCGCGGGCTCAGCGCCGGCCCGTCGC
>NZ_JALKFU020000365.1 GCF_023242965.2 Frankia sp. AgKG'84/4 | reverse complement strand
GGGGGGGGGGGGGGGGGGGGGGGGGGGGGGGGGGGGGGGGGGGGGGGGGGGGGGGGGGGGGGGGGGTGTGGGGGGGGGGGGGGGGGGGGGGCTGGGGTCGTGACGAGGAGGGTCGCGGACGGTCTCGCCGCGCCGTGGGACATCGCCTTCTTGCCCTCCGGCGAGGCGCTCGTCAGCGAGCGGGACAGCGGCAGGATCCTGCGGGTACCGGCCGGTGGCGGCCGGCCGACCACGATGACGACGCTGCCCGGGGTGCTGCACCAGGGCGAGTCGGGGCTGCTGGGGCTCGCGGTGTCCCCGACCTTCGCCCGTGACCAGTTCGTCTATGCCTATTACACGACGTCCAGCGACAACCGGATCGTCCGCTTTCGACTGGACGGCACCCGCGCCGAGGCGCCGACCCCGATCCTCACCGGCCTCGCCCACGGCGTGATCCACAATGGCGGCCGGATCCGTTTCGGCCCCGACGGCCTGCTGTACGTGGGTGTCGGCGACACCGGCGTGCGCACCAACGCGCAGAATCTCGCCAGCCGCAACGGCAAAATCCTGCGGATCCGACCCGACGGCACCATCCCGGCGGACAACCCGTTCCCCGGGTCGCCGGTGTACAGCCTCGGCCACCGCAACGTGCAGGGGCTGGCCTGGGACTCGGCCGGGCGGATGTGGGCCTCGGAGTTCGGCCAGGACCGGTTCGACGAGATCAACCTGATCGTGGCGGGCGGGAACTACGGCTGGCCGGTCGTCGAGGGAGACGGGGACACCGACGGCGGACGGTACCGCCGTCCGCTGGCGACCTGGCCGGTCGCGGACGCGTCGCCGAGCGGCATCGGGATCCGCGGGAACACGATGTACGTCGCGGCGCTGCGCGGGCAGCGGCTGTGGGAGCTCGACCTGGCCGGGGCGACGGTCCGCGGCGAGCCGCGGGCGGTGCTGGACGGCGTGGCCGGGCGGCTGCGGGCGGCGGTGGCCGCCCCCGACGGCTCGATCTGGATCCTCACCAACAACACTGACGGCCGGGGCGAACCCCGGCCGGGCGACGACCGGATCCTCGCGCTGCGCTAGATCACGCCAATCCGATCACGCAACGTCACGACGTCGCCGATCACGATGACGGCGGGCGAGACGATGCCGGCCTCGTCGCAGCGCTGGGCGATGTCCGCCAGGGTGCCGGTGACGACGGTCTGCTCGGGTGTTCCGCCGGCGTGGATCACCGCGGTCGGGGTGTCGGCACCGCGGCCGCGCTTGACCAGTTCACCGCTGATCCCGGCGAGCGCGGCGACGCCCATCAGCACGACGATGGTGCCCGGACCGGTGGCCAACGCATCCCAGTCGACGGTGGAACCCGGATGGGACGGGTCGACATGGCCGCTGACGATGGTGACGTCCTGCGTCAGCCCGCGGTGGGTGACAGGAATGCCGGCCAACGCGGGGACCGCCACCGCGCTGGTCACCCCGGGCACGATCTCGCAGGGCAGGCCGGCGGCGGCGCAGGCCAACGCCTCCTCGCCGCCGCGGCCGAAGACGAACGGATCGCCGCCCTTGAGCCGCACGACGCCGAGGCCACGCCGGCCGCGGTCGACCAGGACGGCGTTGATCTCGTCCTGGGTGAGGTTGTGCCCATGCGGGGCCTTGCCTGCGTCGACGATCTCAGCGTCGGGCCTGGCCTCGGCGAGCAGGTCGCGGGGAGCCAACCGGTCGACGACGAGGACGTCCGCGATCCGCAGCAGCTTCAGCCCACGGACGGTGATGAGGTCGGCACGCCCCGGCCCGCCCCCGACGAGCGCCACCCAACCACCCGGCGATCTGTCCACGTCGGTCACCTCCGCCTGCCCGCCACACCCGTCCCACCCGCGGGGACCCATTCCGTCCAGTGTGGGGCCTGACCAGCGGATCCGGGAGCGAAAGTGAGCGAGCTGGGTGCTTTCAGGCTCCGCGGCCGAGGCGCCGGCGGGCCACGCGATAGGCGCGCCAGCCGGAGCGCAGGCCCCGCCGGGCGCCCGCCAGCGCGTCGCGGTGACCGTGTTCCACCATCTGCAGGATCTCCTCGGAGCCGGCCGTTCGATCCACCACCAGGCGGCTGATGGCGAACCGCGACTCGACCGGCTGATGCAGGCGATATCCGATCTCGCAGGCGGAGTCGAAACCGGCCGCGGCGACGACGTGGCGAACCGACGCGCAGTGGTATCCAAAGGGATAGGAGAAACTGTCCGGGCTGCGGCCGGTCTTTTCCTCGATAGCGCGCCGGCTGGCCGTCACGTCATAGCGGGCAATGGCGGTCGGGACGACGTCGAGTTCGAGGTGACGGTGTCCGTGCGTGCCGAGTTCGACGCCTTCGCCGGCGAGAGCGGCGAGGTCGGGCCAGTCGAGCAGCGGAAGATTACGCTCGCTGTAACCGTCGAGCCAGGTGGCCCGCCGACCGGCGAACGCCGTCGGGAGGTAAAGGGTGGCGCTCGCCCCGGCGGTCTGCAGGGCTGGTAGCGCCGTGCTGATGAAGTCGTCGAACGCGTCGTCGAAGGTGATGGCCACCTGCCGCCGGTGCGGATGCGCGAGCGCGTCGGTAAGGCCGGTGAGATGATATCCACTGGCGGCGAGGGCGCCCAGCTGCTCGGCGAACGCGGCAGGCGGGACCTCCCAGCGACGGAAGTCGGCGCTCACCGAGTCACCCACGCTGTGGTACATGAGGACCGGCAGAGGGATCGTGAACGCTTCGCCGGGCACGCCCGACGTGGTGCCTGGAAGCACGGTCGCCATGGTGGTCACGCTGACCCCATGCCCACTGTGGCCGACGCCATGCCCGGATCGGAGTAGTTATTTCCGTCCATATACCTGTGTATATCGATTTGCGGGGACACGGGCCGATCTCCCTCCGCGACGACGCATCTTGGACGACCAGGTGACACGGACGAACATCCCATCAGGTGCAGCAGTGCGCAGACCCGGCGAGGAGACCGGAACTAAAACATCGAACGGTCCGCGAACTACCCGGGACTCTACACGCGCATACCGGGCGTGCCAATGGTTTCGACAGATCAACCGGGTACGCCACGCACGCGCGGTGGGGACATCAGCGCCCACCTCCGGAGAGACACCCGGTCGGACCGATTGGGCGCCCACGGCCCCTACCGCTCGATAAAGCGGGGTAACACGGATGGGCAGTGCGTGACCCGAACCCTCCGACCCACCGAAATTCCGGGCCGCGTGTCAAACGAAAGGCTTTCGTTTCCACCGGCCCGAATCAGCGCGGTGCCTTACATTGTCACGCCTGGGTCTCGGCGGCCCGCCGCCACCGGATTTCGGCGTCGATGAAATCGTCCAGGTCACCGTCCAGCAGGCTGCCGGTGTTCGAAGTCTCGGTACCGGTCCGGAGGTCCTTGACCAACTGGTACGGGTGCAGCACGTAGTTGCGGATCTGCGAACCGAAGGACACGTCCTGCGGGCCGCCGGTGAGGCGCTGCTTCTCCGCGGCCTCCTCGGCTCGGCGGCGCTCGAGCAACTTCGCCTGTAGAACGATCATGGCGGCCGCCTTGTTCTGCAGCTGGCTGCGCTCGTTCTGGCAGGTGACCACAATGTTCGTGGGCAGATGCGTGATCCGGACCGCCGAGTCGGTCGTGTTGACCCCCTGGCCGCCAGGACCGGACGACCGGAAGATGTCGATCCGGAGTTCCTTGTCGTCGATGTCGACGTGGTCGGACAGCTCGACCGCCGGCGTCACCTCGACCCCGGCGAAGGAGGTCTGCCGACGGTTCTGGTTGTCGAACGGCGAGATCCGCACGAGGCGGTGCACGCCGTGCTCGCTGCGCAGCGTGCCGTAGGCGTAGGGCGCCTTCACCTGGAAGGTCGCCGACTTCAGGCCGGCCTCCTCCGCCTCGGAGGTGTCGAAGACCTCGGTGGCGTAGCCGTGGCGCTCGGCCCAGCGCAGGTACATCCGGAGCAGCATCGCCGTCCAGTCCGCGGCGTCGACGCCGCCGGCACCCGCGGAGAGCTGCACGATCGCGTCGCGTTCGTCGAACTCCCCGGACAGCAGCGTGCGCACCTCCAACGCGGCGATGTCCGCGGTGAGGGCGGGCAGGTCGACGGCGGCCTCGGCGAGCAGCTCCTCGTCCTCGAGCAGGACGGCGGCGTCGATGTTGTCGAGGCGGCGGCGCAGCCCCTCGAAGCGGGTGATGTCGCCGCGGACGGCGGACAGCCGCCGGGTCACCGCCTGCGCCCGATCCTGGTCCGACCAGAGGTCGGGATCGGCTGCCTCCCGCTCCAGGCCATCGGCACGGCTGCGCAACCCGTCCAGGTCGAGCACGGACTCGATGCCGCTCAGCGTGGCATCAAGCTGTTTGATCTCCTCGGGCAGATCGGCGGCCATGTCGCTCACCTTACCGGGGAGCCGGCCCGGGGACCGACCGAACCGATCTTGCGGTGGCCCGCGGCGCGCCCCGCCACCTGGCCCTGCGGCCAGGAGCGATCGGGGCACCCCCCGACAGCCACCTACCGACAGCAATGATCCGCACACGTGATGGTTTGGCGGATCGCGCGCCGGACGCCCACTCCGCAGGTATCCGGAGAGCGTCGCGCCCCTACCGGGCGGCAGTCGTGAAAAATCACGCCGAGGAAACATGCAATGGCTTTTCGACATCATCCCGAAACATGGACGGGAGTCCATCGTCATTACCACCGAGCAACGTCCGTACCGCCGACAATCCGCACCGTAGTCGGCCGTGGACGAGACCTGTCCCACATCCTCGGCGCGCGCTATCGCGCGCCTTCGGGAGCTACGAAGGATATCTTTGAGCCCGGCGATTCATCGAGGAATTCGCCGGCCGCCGGTACTCCGCAGACATCACGGTGTCATCGGTCGACCAGGGCATCCGCGGCATCTCCGCCGACGTGAATGCGGATGCAGGACGCCGTGCGGACCCAGATCAGTCGTCCGACCAGCCCGATCGCGAGGTTGCCCTGATGGTCCGCCGTCCCGTCGCCTCCACCCACCGCCGGGCGGATCAAGACACGATCAATTCCACCGGTCCCCGGAGGACATCCTCGTGCCCGAGGTCTCTGACAGACGGTCAGTGCTGGTCGTCACCGGTCTCGCCGCGGTTGGCGTCATGACTCCGAACGCCGATGCCATGAGCTCGGACGGCCCGGGCGAGCTGCACGAAGCGTGCGCCGCCGCGCTCGGCGCCGCCATCGGCGCGTACGAGAGCACGGAACTGGGCGCCACCGCCGCGGCGCTCGTCCCGCTGGAGCAGGCTACCCGCGCGGTGCCGCGACAGCACCGGCTGCGCGGCCGGGTCGCCCTCGACTGGATGCGCCTGCAC
>NZ_JALKFU020000364.1 GCF_023242965.2 Frankia sp. AgKG'84/4 | reverse complement strand
GGGTTTCGATGGGGGGGGGCTTGGGGGGTTGGTGCCAACACGGGTGGCTGGAGCCTCTGCGGCGCGGCCACACGTGGGGGGGGGGGCCCCCGGCGCAACCGCGGCCACCCGGCCACATCGTCCTTCTCCAGGCCCGGGCTCAGCTGTCCTGGGCCTCGGAGTCGGCAGGGGCCTCGGTGTCCTCGGCATCAGCATTGCGTGCGACCCCGACCACCTGCACACCGGACTCCAGATCGATGAGCCGGACGCCCATCGTCTGCCGCTGAGCCCGGCGCACGTCCTTGGCTATGGTGCGCAACACGCCCCCGTTGGAGGCGATCGCGTAGAGCTGGTCGTCCGGGTCGACGACGAGCGCGCCGACGAGGCCGCCACGGGTGGAGACGATCTTAGCCGTCAGCACGCCCTTGCCGCCGCGGCCCTGTATCGGGTACTCGGCCAGCGGTGTCCGCTTGGCATAGCCACCGGAGGTGGCGACCAGCAGATCGGCGGTGGTGCCGGGGACGACGACGTCCATCGACAGCAGTTCGTCCTCGGCGTCGAAGCGCATGCCGATCACACCGGACGTCGCCCGGCCCATCGGCCGAAGCTGCTCGTCGTCGGCGTGGAACCGGATCGACTGGGCGTTGCGGCTGACCAGCAGCAGGTCGTCGCCGGGGGCGACGAGGCGGGCGGCGATCAGTTCGTCGTCGTCCCGCAGGTTGATCGCGACGAGGCCGCCGGCGCGGTTGGAGTCGAAGTCGCTCAGCGAGGTCTTCTTGCACAGCCCGCGCTTGGTGGCGAGCACCAGGTACGGCGACGCCTCGTAGTCCTGCAGCGCGATGACCTCGGCGATGCGCTCGTCCTGGGCGAAGGCGAGGATGTTCGCGACGTGCTGCCCCTTGGCCGAGCGGGCCTGCTCGGGCAGTTCGTGTGCCTTCGCCCGGTAGACCCGGCCCTTGTTCGTGAAGAACAGCAGCCAGTGGTGGGTCGTGGTGACGAAGAAGTGCTCGACGATGTCGTCCTCGCGCAGGGCGGCGCCCTGCACGCCCTTGCCGCCGCGGCGCTGCGAGCGGTAGAGGTCGGTCTTGGTGCGCTTGGCGTAGCCGCCGCGGGTGACGGTGACGACGACGTCCTCGCGGGCGATGAGGTCCTCGATGGACATGTCGCCCTCGAAGGGGACGAGCCGGGTGCGCCGCTCGTCACCGAACTTCTCGACGACCTCGGCCAGCTCCTCGCCGATGATCTCCCGCTGCCGTGACGGCGACGCGAGGATCGCCTCCAGCTCGGTGATCCGGGCCCGCAGCTCGGCGGCCTCGTCGATGATCCGCTGCCGTTCGAGGGCGGCGAGGCGGCGCAGCTGCATGTCGAGGATGGCGGTGGCCTGGATCTCCGACAGCGTGAAGCGCTCCATCAGCTGGCCACGCGCCGCTTCGGCCGACTCCGCGTTGCGGATGAGGCTGATCACCTCGTCGAGGTGGTCGAGCGCGATGAGCAGACCGTCGAGGACGTGCAGCCGCTCGCGGGCCTTGCGCAGCTGGTAGCGGGTTCGCCGGACGATGACGTCGACCTGGTGCTCGACGTAGTAGCGGACCATCTGGTCCAGGCGCAGCGTGCGCGGCACGCCGTCGACGATCGCCAGCATGTTGGCGCCGAAGGTGTCCTGCAGCTGGGTGTGCTTGTACAGGTTGTTGAGGACGACCTTGGCGACGGCGTCGCGCTTGAGGTCGATGACGAGGCGCTGCCCGATGCGGGCGGAGGTCTCGTCACGGACGTCCGAGATGCCGGTGACCTTGTTGTCGCGGACGAGCTCGGCGATCTTCTCGGCGAGGTTGTCCGGGTTGACCTGGTACGGCAGCTCGGTGACGACGAGCTGGGTACGGCCTTTGTTCTCCTCGACGTTGACGACGGCGCGCATCCGGATGCTGCCGCGGCCGGTCCGGTAGGCGTCCTCGATGCCACTGCGGCCGACGACCAGCCCGGCGGTGGGGAAGTCCGGGCCCTTGATCAGGCCGATGAGGGCTTCGAGCAGCTCCTCGTCGGTCGCCTCGGGGTGGTCCAGCGCCCACCGCACGCCGCTGGCGACCTCCCGCAGGTTATGCGGGGGGATGTTCGTGGCCATGCCGACGGCGATGCCACCGGCGCCGTTGACCAGCAGGTTCGGGAACCGGCTGGGCAGGACCAGCGGCTCCTGCGAGCGGCCGTCGTAGTTCGGCGCGAAGTCGACGGTGTCCTGGTCGATGTCGCGCAGCATCTCCATCGCCAGCGCCGCCATCCGCGCCTCGGTGTAACGCATGGCGGCGGGCGGGTCGTTGCCGGGCGAACCGAAGTTGCCGTTGCCGTCGACCAGCGGGTAGCGCAGCGACCAGCTCTGCGCGAGCCGGACGAGGGTGTCGTAGATCGCCGTGTCGCCGTGGGGGTGGTAGTTACCCATGACGTCGCCGACCACGCGGGAGCACTTGAAGTACCCGCGGTCGGGGCGGTAACCACCGTCGTACATGGCGTACAGGACCCGGCGGTGCACGGGCTTGAGCCCGTCCCGGACCTCCGGCAGCGCTCGGCCGACGATGACCGACATCGCGTAGTCGAGATACGAGCGTTGCATCTCGACTTCGATGCCGATGGGTTCGATGCGGTCGCCGGGGGGCGGCGGTAGGACGTCGACCACGGGGTCCTTCCAGGGCTGAGGGATCAGTCGTCAGGTGGGGCGGGGGTCCCGGCGGGCGGGCGACGTCCCGCGTGCCCACGCGCCGGGCCCGATGCTCCCGTCGAGGTGGCGGGACGCTCGCGCCGAACCTCAGATGTCCAGGAAGCGGACGTCCTTGGCGTTGCGCTGGATGAAGCTGCGGCGCGCGTCGACGTCCTCGCCCATGAGCACGGAGAACAGTTCGTCGGCGACGGCGGCGTCGTCGAGGGTGACCTGCAGCAGGATGCGCCGGTCCGGGTCCATCGTGGTGTCCCACAGCTCGGTCGCGTTCATCTCGCCGAGACCCTTGAACCGCTGGATGGCGTCCTTGGGCATCTTGCGGCCGGCTTCCGCACCCTGCTGGATGAGTCCGTCGCGCTCACGGTCGGAGTAGGCGTACTCCCAGTCCTCGCGACCCCACTTGATCTTGTAGAGCGGGGGTTGGGCGAGGAACACGTGGCCGGCCTCGACCAGCGGGCGCATGAACCTGAACAGCAGGGTCAGCAGCAGGGTCCGGATGTGCTGGCCGTCGACGTCGGCGTCCGCCATCAGCACGATCTTGTGATAGCGCAGCTTGGCGATGTCGAAGTCGTCGTGGATACCGGTGCCCAGGGCCTGGATGAGGGCCTGGACCTCGGTGTTCTTCAGCACCCGGTCGATGCGGGCCTTCTCGACGTTGAGGATCTTCCCGCGCAGCGGGAGGATGGCCTGGAACTTCGAGTCCCGCCCGCCCTTGGCCGAGCCGCCGGCCGAGTCACCCTCGACGATGTACAGTTCGCAGCGCTCGGGGTCGGTGTACTGGCAGTCGGAGAGCTTGCCGGGCAGGCCGGTGCCGCCGAGCAGGCCCTTGCGCCGGGTCAGGTCACGGGCTTGGCGGGCCGCGATCCGGGCCCGCTGGGCGTCGAGGGCCTTGTTGACGATCGAGCGCGCCTCGGTGCGATTGACCTCGAACCAGTCCTTCAGCGCCGAGTAGCACATCTCCTGGACGAACTTCTTGGCCTCGGTGTTGCCGAGCTTCGTCTTCGTCTGGCCCTCGAACTGCGGCTGGGCGAGCTTCACCGAGATGATCGCGGTCAGGCCCTCGCGGATGTCGTCGCCGGAGAGACGCTCATCCCCGCCGCGGGCGTTCGCCTTGACCGGCTTGAGAAGGTTCTGGTCCTTGGCGTAGGCGTTGACGGCGCTGGTCAGCGCGGCGCGGAAGCCCTCCTCGTGGGTGCCGCCCTCGTGCGTGTTGATGGTGTTCGCGAAGGTGTAGACCGACTCGGAGTAGCCGCCGTTCCACTGCATGGCCAGCTCGGCCTCGATGCCGGTGCCCTTCGACTCCAGCGAGATCACGCTGCGGTGGATCGAGTCCTTCGTGGCGTTGAGGTGCGCGACGAAGTCGACCAGGCCGTTCTCGTACTTGTAGGTGACCTCGGCGGGCTCCTCGCCGCGCTCGTCGATCAGCGTGATCGACAGGCTCTTGTTGAGGAACGCCATCTCCTGCAGGCGCCGGGTGAGGGTCTCGTACTTGTACTCGGTCGTCTCGAAGATCTCCGGGTCCGCCCAGAACGTGATCGAGGTGCCGGTCTTCTTCGACGGGCCGCGCTTCGCCAGCGGCTCGGCCGGCCGGCTGCCCACGTACGGCTGGAACCAGACGTGCCCGTCGACCTGGATCTCGACATCGAGGCGGGTCGACAGCGCGTTCACGACGCTGACGCCGACGCCGTGCAGACCGCCGGAGACCGCGTAGGACTTGCCGTCGAACTTGCCGCCGGCGTGCAGCGTGGTCAGGACCAGCTCGACCGTGGGGATCTTCTTGACCGGGTGCATGCCCACCGGGATGCCACGGCCGTTGTCGACGACCCGGACCCCGCCGTCGGCGAGCAGCGTGACGACGATCGTGTCGCAGTAGCCGGCGAGCGCCTCGTCGACCGAGTTGTCCACCACCTCGTAGACGAGGTGGTGCAGACCCCGCTCCCCGGTGGAGCCGATGTACATGCCCGGACGCTTGCGGACCGCGTCAAGACCTTCGAGAACCTTGATCGAACTTGCATCGTAGGCCACGCGGCGGGTCCCCTCGTTCTGGGCGGAAGTATCCACCAGTCTACCCGCCGACCGGCCATAGCGGACGCAGGGTGACCCCTGACGTCTGCGCAGCGCCCCGCACGAGGGGAAGCTGAACTCCCCTACCCGGCCGACGGGTCCAAGGGCTTGGCGCGCCTCCACGACGGCAAGCCGACAAGTCGACCGGACGATCATGGTCGCGCCGCCACCCGGCCGCGACCAGTCGATCAGCCGTAGGTGTCCCGCGGACCACGGCCCTGGGTGCGCATCGGGCCATGGCGCCAGGACGGTGCGGTCGGACCCCGGACGGTGATCCGCTGGACCACCTGGGGGCCGAGTTCCTTGTGCAGGATGGCGAGGATCTGGCGGGACAGCATCCGCAGCTGCGTGGCCCACGCCGTCGACTCGGCGACGAGTTCCAGATGGCCCTCGCGCAGGGAGACCGGGGCGCAGTGGTCGGCGATGTCCGGGCCGACGATGGCGTCCCAGCGGCTGATCACGCTCGCGTCGGCCGCCTGCGCCCGCCAGCCGCGGGAGGACAGCAGCCGGGTGATCGCCGAGCTGAAGGCCACCGGTTCCCGCCAGTCCCGGCCGGGGCTGGCGATCCCCGGC
>NZ_JALKFU020000363.1 GCF_023242965.2 Frankia sp. AgKG'84/4 | reverse complement strand
GCTGCCGGGCGTGGGGCCGGCGGCCGCGTTCGGAGCCGGCACGGAGCCGGTGGGCGTGTTGCTGACCGCAGCGCTGGAGGCCGGTGCGTGGGTGGTCGGTGCGTGGGTGGTCGGGGCGTTCGTGGTCGGGGCGTTCGTGGGCGGTGTGGTGTTCGTGGGCGGTGTGGTGTTCGTGGAGGCGCCGCGGCCGCGCCGTCCCCACCGGCGGGGACGGTCGTCGGCCGCGCCCGGGCCGGTCCCGGGGGGCGGGACCACTGTGCGGGGCGGCAGGGTCCCGCCGCCGATCAGGGCGGTGCGCAGCTCCTCCGCGCTGGGGCGGTCCGCGGGGTTCTTCGCCATCGCGACCTCGACGAGACCGCGCAGCTCCGCGTTGACGCCGTCGAGCCGCGGCGGCTCGTTGATGATCCGGTAGAGGATCGCCTCCATCCGCCCGGTGCCGAATGGCGGCTGCCCGGTGGCAGCGAAGATCATGATCGCGCCCCAGGCGAAGATGTCGACCGCCGAGGTGATCGGCGAGTCGAGGATCTGCTCCGGGGACATGTAGCCCGGGGTGCCGATCGCCTGGCGCACGTTGCGGCTCAGCTCGGTGTCCGCGTTGAACTCCCGGGCCAGGCCGAAGTCGATCACCTTCGGGCCCACCGGGGAGAGCAGTACGTTGCCGGGGGTGAGGTCGCGGTGGACGATGCCCGCGGCGTGGATGGCGCCGAGCGCCGTCGTCACGCTGACGGCGAGCTGTTCGAGGTCGGCGGGGCGCAGCGGGCCGCGGATCGAGACGTGCCGCGACAGGGTCGGGCCCTCGACGAACTCGGTGACGAGGTACGGCTGCGGGCCGTGCGGGTCGGCGTCGAGGACGGCGGCGGTGGTGAAGCGGCGCACGCGCCGGGCGCTCTCGGCCTCCCGCTCGAAGCGGGCCCGGAACTCCGGCCGCTGCGCGAGCTCGGGCCGGATCACCTTGATCGCGACGGCGGTGCCGTCGGGCGCGCGGCCGAGGAACACCGTTCCCATGCCGCCCTGGCCGAGCCGGCCGATGACCTGGTAGGAGCCGAGCCGGCGCGGGTCGTCGGGCTGCAGCGGGCGCGCGGTGTTCCCGGCCAACGGAGATGGTGCCGACCCCGCCACCCGTGCCCCACTCCCGCGGCGACCGGTGTGGCCCCGCATGTCCCAGTACCGAAATCCGGGCCGTAGGCCCATGGTGCCACTCTGAACCACCTCTTCATACCAGCAGGTGGTACGGGTAACGAGCCCCGCCTTTGTCGCACCGGTGACACGCGCGGCCGCTGATGATGGGCGGCACGGGTCCGGCTGCGCCGGCCTGGCCCTCCGCGTTGGGCTCCCGCGTTTTCCAGTCGTCGGTGACGAGAGTAACTATTGTGTGACGCAGCGCGGGAGATGTTGTGGGAGGTCGAGTGTTTCGCCGCAATGCCAGCTTTGAGGTGACGCTTACGCCGGCCGGGTCGTCACCGCTCGCCTCGATGTCCGACGAGCCGCGCCAGTTCCTGCTCGACCGTGCCCTCGACGAGTTCGTCGCGGACCTCGGCGCGCTCGACGCGGCCGCGTCGACGATGGTCCCCGGCGCCGCCCGTCCCCGCATCGACACCGCGATCGACCAGGCCGCGCCCACGATCGTGGACGGCACGCTGCTGGTCTCCGGCCAGGAGGTGATGCAGACCTGGGAGGAACCGCTGATGCGCGCGCTCGCCGAGGCGGTCACCGTCCCCGGCGGCAGCGTGCTGGAGATCGGTTTCGGGCTCGGGCTGTCCGCCGGGCTTGTCCAGGAGCGTGGCCCGGGCCGCCACGTCATCGTCGAGGCCAACCCGGACACGGCCGCCGCGGGGCGGCACTGGGCGCGGGCCGACGGCCGCCGCGGCGTCGAGATCGTCACTGGCCGCTGGCAGGACGCGCTGGCCGGGCTCGGCCGCTTCGACGGGGTGCTGTTCGACACCTACCCGATGGACGAGTCCGAGGTCGACACCTACGTGCTGCGCGACGCGACGTTCGCCGAGCACTTCTTCGCGCACGCCGCCGAGCACCTGGCCGACGGCGGCGCGTTCACCTACTACTCGAACGAGATCGACTCGCTGTCGAGGCGCCATCAGCGCGCGCTGCTGCGCCACTTCCGGTCCTTCTCGGTGCGGATCGTGGACGGTCTGCGCCCGCCGGCGGACTGCAGCTACTGGTGGGCGCCGTCGATGGCCGTCGTCATCGCCCGCGACCCGCGCCGCCCCTGACCGACCCGCGGCCCGGTCCGCCCGCCCGCCCGCCTGCCGGGTCAGGCGGGTCAGGCGGGCTGGCGCCGGTGGCGGGTGCCGCCGCGGACGGCGTCGTCGCGGATCTCGCCGACCAGCTCCTCGAGGATGTCCTCCAGCGCGACCAGTCCCAGCACCGCGCCACCGGCGCCGGTGACCCGGGCCAGGTGCGCGCCGGAGTGCTGCATCGTGGCGAGCGCGGTGCGCAGGCTGTCCTCCGCGCCGACATGCGCCAACGGCCGGACCCACTTGGCCGCGACCGGGCTGGCGCGCCGCTCGGCGCGGGTCTCCAGCACGTCCTTGAGGTGCAGGTAGCCGGTCATCTCCTCGGCGTCGTCGAGAACCGGGAAGCGGGTGAAACCGGTCTCGGCGGCGAGGTTCTCCAACTCCCGCGGGGTGATCGTGGTCGGCACCGTGACCAGCCCCTCGGGGGCGAGCAGCACGCTGCGCGCCGTGCGTTCATCGAACGACAGCGCGCCCGTGAGCAGCTCGTGCTCGTCCTCGGCGAGCAGGCCCTCCCGGTGCGACTCCTCCACCAGACCGGCGACCTCGTCGCGGGTGAACACGCTCGCGACCTCGTCCTTCGGCTCCACGCCGACGGCCCGCAGCGACAGGCTGGCCACCGCGTTCAGCAGGATGATCACCGGCTTGCCGAGCCGGACGAAGCCGACGAGCAGCGGCGCGAGCACCAGCACCGACCGGTCCGGCAGCGCCAGCGCGATGTTCTTCGGGACCATCTCACCGACGACCACGTGCAGGAAGGTCACCACGCCCAGGGCGATCGCGAAGGACAGCGGGTGCAGCAGCGCGCCGGGCAGCCCGATCGCCTCGAACGGGCCGTGCAGCAGATCCGCGAGCGCCGGTTCGCCGAGCGCGCCGAGTCCGAGCGTGCAGACGGTGACGCCGAGCTGCGCCCCGGCGAGGAGCACCGAGACGTTCTCCATCGCCCCGAGCGTGATCTTCGCGAGCCGGGAGCCGGCCTGCGCCATCGGTTCGATGCTGGAGCGCCGGGCCGAGATCAGGGCGAACTCGGCGCCGACGAACAGCGCGTTGAGTACCAGCAGCAGAACGGTCGCGCTGATCGCGAGCAGGGCGTTCATCGGCCCGCCCCCCGACCGAGCGCCTCGTCCTGATGCGCCCGCTGGCCGTCCTGCCGGGAGTCCTCCAGGGTGGTGACACCGGTCGGGGCGACCGGGTTCAGCCGGATCCGGTCGACGCGCCGGCCGTCCATCCGCTCGACGGTGTAGCGCACGCCCGCCACGGCGGCGGCGTCCCCGGCGTGGGGGATACGGCCCAGCGCGCGGGCCATCAGGCCACCGAGGGTCTGGTAGGTGTCATCGGTGGGGATGTCGATACCGGTGATGTTCGCGGCCTCCTCCGGGCGCAGCAGGCCGGACAGCAGCCAGCTCCCGTCGCTGCGGCGCAGCGCGCGGGGCGACACCCGGTCGTGCTCGTCGACGACGTCGCCGACGATCTCCTCGATCAGGTCCTCGGCGGTGACCAGGCCGTCGGTCCCGCCGAACTCGTCGACGACGATGGCCATCTGCAGGCCGCCGGCGCGCAGCGTCTCCAGCAGCGGGTCGAGCAGCAGGGTGGAGGGCACGGTGACCGGCGCGACCATCACCTCGCGCACCGGCGTGGTCTCCCGGGCGTCCTCGGGGACGCCGACCGCGTTCTTGATGTGGATGACGCCGACGACGTCGTCGCTGTCCGCGCCGAGCACCGGGTAGCGGGAGTGCCCGGTGCGCCGGGTGAGGGTGATGACCTCGCTGATCGGTTCGTCGGCGTGGACGGTGCGCATCCGCATCCGTGGGGTCATGACGTCCTCGGCGGTGCGGTCGCCGAACAGCAGCGTCCGCTGCACCAGGGTCGCGGTCTCCCGGGACAGCGTCCCGTGCTCGGCGGACCGTCCGACCAGGGAGAACAGCTCCTGCGCCGAACGGGCCGAGGCCAGCTCCTCCTGCGGGTGGATGCCCAGGCGGTGCAGCAGGGCGTTCGCCGTCGCGTTCAGCGAGCGGATGAGCACGCCCGCCGCCCGGGTGAACGCCCGCTGTGGCCCCTGCACCGCCCGGGCCACGGCGAGGGGATGGGCCAGCGCGAGGTTCTTCGGCACCAGCTCGCCGAACACCATCGTCACCGCGGTCGCGAGCACCATCGCCACCGTGACGGACAGCGCGCCGAGGGCACCCCGGGAGACCCCGAGTGCCCGCAGCGGCCCGTGCAGCAGGGACGCGACGGCCGGTTCGGTGAGGAAACCGACCGCCAGGTTCGTCACGGTGATCCCGAGCTGGGCGCCGGAGAGCTGGGTCGAGAGGGTACGCAACGCGGCGAGGACGCCGCGGGCGCCCCGCACGTCCTTCTCGACGGCACGCTCGACCGAGGGCCGGTCGGCGGTGATGAACGCGAACTCGGCGGCGACGAACACGCCGCAGGCGGCGACGAGCGCCAACCCGAGCAACAACAGCAGCGCCTCGATCATCGGTCGACCCCCGTCGGCGCATACGTGGGTCGGCCGGAACTACATCCGGCGTCGTCGGAGTCCTTCATGATCCCTTCCGGTCGGTGCGGGGCGGCCGGTGCGCTGCCCTTACCCCGTCCTTCGGGTTCAACGCGCCGGGTTCCCCGTCCGTTTCACGATGGCCTGTGGCCGCCGGACGGTCCAGACCCGAAGTGGCCTTCGGTAGGAGATCACGGCGTGGTCTTACGGCCGGCTCCACGGGTGTCATCCGTTGGGTGTCACGGAGGGTGACAGCGGGCAGGAGAGGGATGACGTCATCACGCAGGGAGGTCGCCATGCAACGGCTACGAGTGAGGTTCTCGTCACGTCCAGGCCTCGCGGGCCGGGCGAGGGTGTCGCCACGGTCTGGGTCGCCACGGTCTGGGTCGCCACGGTCTGGGTCGCCACGGACGGCCGGACTGCTCGTCGCGGCGGTGCTCGTCGCCGCCGGTGGCGCGGCCGGCTGTTCCCACGGCGGATCGGCCTCGACGGTGACCGCTCCCGAGGGCGGCCCGCCGGCTGGCTGGGTGTCACCGGTACCGACCGGCTCGCCGTCGGCGCCATCCCCGGCGCCGGCCGGCTCGACCC
>NZ_JALKFU020000362.1 GCF_023242965.2 Frankia sp. AgKG'84/4 | reverse complement strand
GCCGTGGCCTGGGGCAAGGGCAGCAGCCGCGGCAAGCTCGCGACTTTCGTCGCGATCGCCGCCACCCTCACGGGCTGGGCCCTGTCCTGACGATGCTCCCTGCGGGCGCCGCCGCGCCGTCCGCGTGGCGCGGGTGCCGGGCGGCACCGCGGGTCGTGGCCGGGGTGCGACCTGCGGCCTGGCCACGACCCGACTGGGGTGCGTGAGGATGGGGTGTTGGTGTGGCGGGTGCTCAGGTGTGGCGCGTGCTCAGTGGCGCTTCGGGACGGGGCGGCGCAGGGTGACGCGATCGAACTCGGCGCCGTGCTCGTCGATGCCACGGATGGTCAGGGTCGATGCGCCGCCGGGGCGGCCGGGGGTCGACTCGACGGCGACGAACGCGTAGTTGTCGAACCGGGTCCGCGACCAACTGATCGACTCCGGGGTCTTCGTGCCGTCGGCGGCCCAGACGTAGCTGTTGGGCACGACGTTCGACGCCGGGGCGATCTTGCCGCGGTAGGACTCCGGCTCGCCCGTCTGAAACGCGTAGCGCGGGCGGCCGGCGCTGCCGGCGGTGATGTAGATCGTGCCGTCGGTAGCCGGCTCGATCGTGGAGCCGTCGAGCGCCTCGCGGGTGGGCGCGTTGCCGCGGATCGGGTCGGAGCGCTCGTAGAGGTGGTTGTGCCCCTGGAGCACGAGGTCGACCTGGTAGCGGTCGAACAGCGCCGTCCACGCGGCGCGGACGCCGCCGTCGCTGGCATGCTGCGACGTCGTCGAGTAGGCGCAGTGGTGGAAGAAGCAGACGATGAAGTCGAGGTCGCGATCGGCGCGGTAGGCCTTGAGGGTCCGCTCGACCCAGGAGGTCTGCGCGCCGCCGGAGTAACCGGTGTTCGCCTTGATCTCGAAACTGACGTCGTTGGCGTCCAGCGAGAGGACCGCGACGTTGCCGTAGACGAACGAGTACACGCTCGGGCAGCCCTGGGGGCCGTCGGTCGGCAGGTCCAGGCGGGCGGCGTGGCCGCCGTAGCCGTGCGGCGAGTAGAGCGCTTCCATGTCGTGGTTGCCGGTGGCGAACATCCACGGGGTGCGGGCGGCGCTGCGCTCGATGTCCGACAGGTAGACGTCCCAGACGGTGGGGTCGTAGTTGTCGAAGCCGTCGGGCGGAGTGCCGGTGGTCGTGCGCTTGGGCGGCTTGCCGGCGCCGGACGGGTCGGCGTAGCAGATGTCGCCGGCGAGCAGGTGGAACGCCGGGTCGAGGCGGGCGATCGCCGCGGTGATCGCGGAGGCGTGCGCGACCGTCGGCTCGTTGTCGGGCTTGTAGTAGTTGTCGTCGAAGACGCCCTTGGGGTCGCCCGACGGGGTGGCGTTCGAGCCGTGGTCGCCCATCATCGTGAAGCGGAATGACCCGCCGTCGCGGCCCTTCGCGTGCCCGGTGCGCACCGCCTGCACCGGTGTCGCGGCGCCGCCGGGGACGCGGAAGCGGTAGTAGTACTCCCGGCCCGGGGCGAGCCGGTCGAACGCGGCGTGGACGTAGAACTGCTCCACCGACAGGATCGAGCCGTCGACCTGCGGCACCTGGGAGAGCAGGGGGCGGATCTCGGCCTCCACCGTGCCACCGAGGGCGCGGGTCGGGCCGATGTCGAGCAGGACCCGGCCGCGGCCGGGGTTGCGGGTCAGCTGTCCGGCGAGGCGCAGCTGACGGGCGGGGTCCGCGCCGAAGGCGGTGTGCCGGCCGCCGACCAGCAGCGGCGCCTCGGCGCTCGCCGCGTAGGCGGCCCGGCCGAACGGGGTCGCCCCGAGAGTCGCGGCGCCGGCGCCGGCGAGGCCGCCGAACAGCACACCGCGTCGGCTCACGGGGCGGCGGCGAAGGAAGGTCTGGAGCCAGTCGTGCTGCTCCGCCATGGACATGTCGCGGGCGATCTGCGCCGGAACGCCGGACGCCACAACCTCATCGGATGGACTCACAGGCATGGCGCCGAACGTAGGCCCGCCGTGGGTCGCCCGCCCCCACCGCCGGATGGCCACCGACCAAAAAACAGGCAAACATGATGGTCAGTCCGGCGTCGACGCGCGTCGTTCCCGGTCGCCACCAGCGCGGCCGACTCCCTCCCGCTGGCCTGTCCCGCGATCGTCGACCCGGTCCGACAAAGCGTGAGCGGTGCCGCCGGATAGCGGTAGTTGCCCCGACAATGAGCGAATACCGGTGCTGCTATTCTCGCATTGTCCGGTTGGCCGGCGCGTCTTCGCGGCGGGCCTGGATTCCGGCCGGACCGACCGATTCGGCTCCACCACCACAGCGGCGAAGGGACATCCCCCACATGCCGGGCCCCGCCAGTCCAGCGTCACGGATCCCTGATTGATGCGCGCTGAGAAAGTTCCCCTCCGGCTGGCGCGGGAGATCGTTCGCGGGCTGGCGGGTATGCCGCGCGGCACGAATCTGCCGAGCGAGGCCGAGATGATCGAGAAGTACCGCGCCAGCCGCGGCTCGGTGCGTGAGGCGCTGCGGATCCTCGAGGTGCAGGGACTCATCACCATCCGGCCCGGGCCCGGCGGCGGCCCGATGCTCGTCGGTCCGCGCAGCATCTTCCTGGCCCGCACGGAGACGCTGTTCTTCCATCTCCTCCAGGCCCGCTACGCCCACCTCCTGCGCGGCCAGGCGGCGCTCGAGCCCCTGATGGCCCGGCTGGCCGCCAACAATCCCGACCGGGCCCGGGTCGGTGACCTGGAACAGTTCGCCACGAGCGGCCCGGCCGACAGCGCCGCGGACACCTACCGCGACCGGGCGGCCAGCTTCCACGCCACGCTCATCGCCGCCGCCGGCAATCCCGTTCTCGGGCTGGTCTGCCAGTCCATCCGGGATATCGCGCTCGCCCGCATCGACCGGCCGGTCTTCAACGATCTGGCGGAACGGCGATCCACCGTCGCGGCGCATGTGGCCATCGCGCAGGCGGTCCTCACCGGCGACGCCGACCTCGCCGAACGGCTCATGACCATCCACATGGACGCCTACTGCGCGCGGGTCACCGAAGACCGCGCCGACCTCGTCGAGGAGATAGTCGGGTGGCACTGAACAAACCTTCCGCGAGCGTCGATTTCTGCCGGGAAGCAAACCGCTATCCCACCTTCCACACACCACCATTTCTTCGGTGATTCGCACCACATCAATGTCCGGCGTCGATTCGGCGTGGCGAATAGCGGCCCGGGCCGGATCCCCGCGGGCCCGCGGTGGTGGCGCCGGGTCAGGCGCCGATGCGGTCGAGCCGCGCGGCCACAGCCGGCGCCAGCGCCAGGTCGGCGGCGGCGATGTTCTCCCGCAGATGCGCCACCGACGAGGTACCGGGGATCAGCAGGATGTTCGGTGAACGCCGCAGCAGCCAGGCGAGCGCCACCGCCATCGGGGTCGCACCGAGCTCGTCCGCGACGGCCCGCAGCGCGTCGGACTGCAGCGGCGCGAACCCGCCGAGCGGGAAGTAGGGCACATAGGCGATGCCCTGGCGGGCGGTGAGATCCACCAGCTCGTCATCACCGCGCCGCGCGAGGTTGTACAGGTTCTGCACGCAGACCACCGGGGCGATCACCTGTGCCTCGGCGAGCTGCTCGGCGGTGACCGTGCTCAGCCCGAGGTGGCGGATGAGGCCCTGCTCGCGCAGCTCGGCGAGCGCCTCGAACTGCGGGGCGATCGAGCCGGGTTCTGGCGCCTCGATGCCGCCGACGCGCAGGTTCACCACGTCGAGGGTGTCGAGCCCGAGCCGGCGCAGGTTGTCATGGACGGCGCTGCGCAGCTCGGCGGGGGTGCGGGCGGGCGGCCAACCGCCCTGGGCGTCGCGGCGGGCGCCGACCTTGGTGACGATGTGCAGGTCGTCCGGATAGGGCGCGAGCGCCTCGCGGATGAGTTCGTTCGTGATGTGCGGGCCGTAGAAGTCGGCGGTGTCGATGTGGCGGATACCGAGGTCCACGGCGGCGCGCAGCACCGCGATCGCACCGTCGCGGTCCTTCGGCGGGCCGAAGACACCGGGCCCAGCGAGCTGCATGGCACCGTAGCCCACCCGGGTGAGCTCCAGGTCCGCGACCCGGTAGGTGCCGCCTGCAAGGCGCTGCGAGGTCATGGTTCTCCCCTTCCTTCCGTCCGTCCTGCGCCGCCCCGGCCGGGCGCCCACCATTCATACGCCGGCGGAGCCCGGTCGTCGGCGCGCCGGGCCGTCCACCGCGCGTCGCCGGTGGCCGGGCCGGTCACCGGGACCGGGCGGACTTCGGGCTCGGTCAGCCGCGAGCCGGGGCGGTCTGCCTCGGCAGCTGGCCCTCGCCGAGGCGGGTCCGCAGCAGGCAGCGCTCGGCGAACGCCAGCGCGGCGAGATGGTAGGAACGCGCCGCCCAGCTGAGGCTGACGTTGTGCGGCGCGCCGGACTGCCGCGCGGTCTCGACCAGCGGCGAGGAGGTGAACGCCCGGGCGGTCGCGGCGAGCTCGGCGTCGTCGGCGGCCCACCACTGCTCGTGCTCCGCCATCGTCAGGCGCACCGGCACCGCGACCCGCTCGGCCAGCGCGGGAAAGGCGTCCGGCCAGGTCGGCGCCTCGGCGGCCTCACCGGGCAGCACCGGTTCGAGCAGGCCCTGGCGCGCGTGCAGGACCCCCGGCGGGTAGAGGGCGGGTGAGCCCCAGAACAGCTCGAGGATCTCCCGGGCCGTGCGCGGGGGCGCGGCGTGCGGGTCCAGGCCGAAGCGGCCAGGCTGGAAGCGGCGTCCCGAGCCCGACCCGTCGATGCCGAGCAGCGCCCGCCCGCGCGGCTCGGCGGCGAGGTGGATCGCCAGCTCCACACCGTAGGAGTGGGCGAGGACGAACAGTCCGGCGCCGATCTCCTGGTACGCCGTGAACGTGTCCAGGGCGCGGTGGACCATCCGCGCGCCGGCGGGCAGGTTCTGCTCGGCGGGGCTCAGGTCCGCCGAGGCCCGGTAGCCGGGGCGGTCGAGCGCGAGCACCTGCCAGCCCGCCGCGGCGGCGACGGTGAGCAGCGAGAGCTCCGGATCCGCGGCGCAGTGGAAGTAGGTGGCGTTCACGCCACCGCCGTGCAGCGCCACGATCGTCCCCCGGGGCCGCGCCACGGGCGCGAGCAGACCGGACAGCGCGTGGTCGCCGGCGTCGAGCAGGACGGGCCGGACCGGCTCGGTCACCGATCGCCGTCACGGGCAGTGCCACCGGCCGCGGCCGGGGCGACGAACACGCCGATGTCGTCCCGATCAGGGTCACCATGCCTCATCCCGTCACCGTATTGCGCCAGGCACCGCCAGCGCCCGCCGATGTGACGTCGATGGCCGGCGCCGCAGCCCGGAACTGTCGCCGGCCCGCGGTGGGCCGCGTGCGGCCCCTGCCCGTGCGC